>NZ_JAYGHV010000012.1:0-28592 GCF_034932145.1 Spirulina sp. 06S082
TGCCCTAAATTTAGGGCAGCACTGGGAAAACGATGCGATCGCCCTCAGAGTCGATCGCATCTATGCAATTATTGCTTGAAGTCAAATTTAAAGAGAGAAGAAACAATATTTTGGTAAGATTGAGTTTGGATAATAGCGTGAAGGACGGCGATCGTGGGCAGACAGGCAAAACTCAGACAACAACGCAAACAGGGCGAGGTCAAATCAACGACAGTTGCTCCCGTTAAACAATCTCCTTGGGCAAAGTTGGTGCAAAGACCTACTCCCGAAGAGCCGGAAAAAAAGACTTCTTTTTTCGGTAAAGTTCTCGATCGCCTACCCGATCGCCTCAATCCTTTGGCCAATAATAAAGAGCAGGAGAATTTAGATGGTGATGCTTTTTGCGATGCGAATGAACAATTATTAGGCGCGATCGCCTGGGAAGGATACGAGAAAAACCATCAAAAAGGTGCGGTTTTTGTGCGAGATATGGGAGAATCTCCTTTTCAGATGAGTTATATTTCCCAAGGTTCTTTCAAAAAGAAACTCAGTCGCATGGGAATTGAGGGGGAAGATATGAAGGCGATCGCGGAAATGGTGAAAAACTCTAATCCTAAAGTAAATATTGTTCTTTTGTTTTGCGATCGGGATGGAAAAATGGCGGCTATTGTTCGTCCTACTCAGCCTTCTCCCCCGGAATGTTATCAAATTTTACAGTCAGAACTTGAGTAATGCCAAATCCCGATAATTATCCGGGATTAAAGTGTCATTAAAAGAACTAGGGAGCAAGATGCTCCCACTACGGTATGCAATGATTAATGATTGAGGAAAGCCCTGAATCATTTAATTCGGAGGTTCGAGTCCTGCTTCTCGTAATTGTTGCTCTAGTTGTTCCAAGCGTCTGAGAGCAGCTTCTTTAGCTTGTCGTTCTCGTTCTGTGACTTGTCGCTCTCGTTCTGTGGCTTGTCGTTCTCGTTCTGTGGCTTGGCGTTCTCGTGCGACTAATTCAGACCCCCACAGTAACAAATTACCGTCCTCGTCCCACCAGCGCAACCAGTAGCTGTCACGATTTTCCCGTCGTCCTTGCCAAACCCCGATCGCCAGACCAAGTTCTTCGATCCAGTAGCGATCGCTTGCCTCGGGCGATCGCAGTTCGTAAACTCCCGACTCTTGCAACCGATGCACCTCTAATCTACCTGTATTGGGTTCAAAAATGAGATAGTGAGGAATTTGCAGAATCTGCTCGTAAAAGAACCATTTTCCGGGGGGATAGGTGCGTTTGCTGGAATATTCGCCCCCATCCGTATCAGAAAGAAATTCAATGGCAATGAGTGGGGCATCTCCCTGCCGGTGAGGGGTATAACTGCGGAGGACTTGAGCGCGAGAAACGCTAATTTGCGGGACATAAACCCAATCGGGGGCTTTAATAGCGATTTTGCCGTTCATTGTGGCACAGATGCCGTAATTGGTGGCAACGAGGGCGCGATCGGGCAGTTTTCCCGCTAACTCTAAACTCTCGGTGAGGGCTGCTGCGAGGGGGGGTTGGTTGACATTATCCACGGGTTCGTCATCTAAAACAAAGTCATCGGGAAGCAATTCCCAAGTAATCTCGTAAGGGGTCGCCGTTGCTAACATGGGACGAGGGGAGTAGAGAAACTATGTTCTAGTTTAGCTCAAGTGTCAGAATTGACAAATTCTGTTTTCGCCTCCGTCTGTTTACTATAATATGCAGCGAGTTCAACAGCGAGAGCATGGGACAATCCAGGAGACTTAGCCGGAATATTTTGATGAGATTCTGTAACCCGATCGCAAATCCGACCGAGATGAGATTGATTATTAATGGGCGATCGCGGTGTCGGTAACTCCGTATTTGGCCATCCCGGTAGATCGTCACAGGGACACGATAAAGACTGGAAACCTAATTCTCGCACGGGAATCGGTAATTGACAGCGAGAGCATGACTGCATCTCCCAATGGGATGAAAAAAGCTCGTCTATACTTTGTTCAGTTCCTTCCAGAGAAAAGCCTTTCCCCTGCGATCGCAGAATGTTTTCCCAGCAGTTTTCAAATTCGCGGGAATAGCGATCGCCTTGCAGGATCGAGGTGAAGCGCAAAACCCGATCTTCTCCAGCGATCTCAATGCCCTTGCCTAACTGAAACCAACAGGCAAGATATTCCTTAACTTGTTCTAGAGTAGCCATAAAATAAATTTAAAATTCAAAATTTAAAATTCAAAATTTAAAATTCTGAACCTTTTTCCGATCCTAGCGCAGTAATTTCTATCTTCCTGTTAAATGAATCAGTATTTTTGCAAATCGCAAATATCTCGGGAGAGAACTACAATCAAGAGAAGACACTTTCTCTTCTCCTTGCATGGATATTCCCTCTCATCAAGCCGTTGATTGGGATCGGGATGAACTCGATCGCACTCTCCTCGACTTTAGCGAAATTCAAGCTGAACTTAACTATAAACAAGCACAGGAATCCTTACAGCACCAAATTGAGGCGATCGATCTGACCCCACGAGAGCAAAATGGACTAGAAGCCGAGATCGATCGCCTCACGAAAATGCTCGATAAACTGGATCGATCTGTAGTACAAATTGCTGCCTTTGGGATGGTCGGCCGGGGGAAGTCTTCGGTTCTCAATGCTTTGTTGGGGGAAAATGCCTTTACAGTGGGACCGCTACATGGGGTCACGCAAACTGTAGGAAGTGCAAATTGGCAACTGGAAGAGGAGGCGATCGAAGCCAGTCAGCAGTCTTTGCAACGGCTTTCTCTGGCAGGGGTTAATGATTCTCAAATCCAATTACTCGATACTCCTGGTATTGATGAAGTTGATGGTAAAACGCGGGAAATCTTAGCTAAAAAGGTCGCCAAACAAGTTGATTTAATTTTGTTTGTGATTGCTGGAGATATTGCTAAAGTTGAATATGAGGCTCTTTCTCAACTGCGCGATTCGGGCAAACCGATGATTTTAGTTTTTAATAAAATTGACCAATATCCTGAAGCCGATCGCGAGGAAATTTATCGCACTATTCGCGATCGCCGAGTGCGTCAATTGCTTTCTCCTGAAGAAATTGTTATGGTCGCAGCTTCTCCTTTAGTTGCGGAAAAAGTAGAGAATACAGAGGGGAAAGTAAGCGTACAAAGACGACGAGGAAAGCCCCATGTTGAAGCCTTAAAACTAAAAATCTTAGATATTTTGCACCGAGAAGGAAAAGCCCTTCTAGCCCTCAATACCATGCTCTATGCTGATGAAGTAAACGAGCAAATTGTGCGGCGAAAAATGGAAATTCGTAACGATGCAGCGAATGCGACCATTATGCGAGGAGTGATGACCAAAGCGATCGCGATCGCCCTCAATCCCGTGACGGTTGTAGATTTGTTTACAGGAGCCATTATCGATCTTGCTTTGATTCTCTCTCTTTCTCATCTTTATGGTATTCCTATGACGCAACAAGGCGCTTTTAGCTTATTACAAAAAATTGCCTTGAGTATGGGGGGAATTAGTGCCAGCGAGTTGTTAGGAACTTTGGGTTTAAGTGGGATTAAAGGATTATTGGGAATATCTGCCCCTGTTACCGCAGGAATGTCGCTTCTTCCTTATGTTTCTGTCGCGATCGCCCAAGCTGGAGTTGCCGGAGTTTCTAGTTATGCGATCGGACAAGTGACAAAAACCTATCTTGCTAACGGTGCAACTTGGGGTCCTGACGGTCCAAAAGTGGTTGTACAAAATATTCTTGATTCTTTAGACGAAACCTCAATTCTCAACCGCATTAAAGAGGAATTAAATGCAAAACTATCTATCAATAATTATTAATAAAAAACTAAAAAATCTGATTGTTTCTGCCCAATTAATACCGGCGATCGCCAACTGAATATTAATTAAACATTAGCTACGAAAAAGGCGAGTATATTGGGTTTCATGTGCCATACTCGCAAGAGTTAGCCCCCAACCACAGCTTCCTAATTCTTCATCTTTTAATGCAAGAATTTCCGTTTTTGCGATCGCGATAACCTCAGCAATATCTTGCAAGATATGTTGTCCTGCGGTTTGTCCAAGGGGAATGAGTTTCACCCCCGCACTAATTAAATTTGTAGCCCAACTCTGCAAATAAGCGATCGCCGCAGTCTCGAGGTCAATTTGCCAATGGGCTGCCCCAATACTGAAGGCAATGGGATAATTGCAAGGATTGCCAATATGTTTGGCGATCGCGGCCAAATCCGGTTCTAAACTCACTAAAAGTTTTAGCAAAGATTGTCCCATTTGCCAACTCTGCTGGCGCAATTCCTTTGTTTCCCGTACCGCAGAAAACCATTCATTCCAATAAACTAACTCTTCTTCTTCTCTTCCTCTCTTCTCTTTCCCTCTTGCCTCTTGCCTCTTGCCTTGATAAGCTCTTACCATAACCGCCGTTTCAGTCCGGATTGAACCGTAGCGTAATTCTTGTTCGATCCAACTGTATAATTGTTGGCGATCGCCAATAATTTTTTGTTCGACTAAATATTCTAATCCTTCCGAATAGCTATAGCCCCCGACAGGTAACATCGGGCTGGATAATTGTAGAAGATGGAGAAGTTGGCGATCGCTCATGGGTTGTTTTTTCTACCGATCGAAATAAATATAATCTTATATTATCTTTATTCTTATGTTTAAAAATGGTATCTCTACTGGACTAATGTTGTGGCTGTTTTTTCTAGTTGCTTTTGTTTTCTTGGGATACCCCGTACCATTAAGCATTATTGTTAGCGCGATCGGCGGTTTATCCGGAGGGATAATTGTGACCTGGTGGAAAAGTTCCGATCTCCCTCCCCCTCAAATAGCTTCAGAAGAAGAGGAAGAACTAATTGTTCGCACAAACCATCGTATGGGTATTGTGGAAGCGCAACGACAACGAAAAGCCCGAGAAGATAAAACCTTAAGAGGTCAAGTTTTTGCCATGCAGCAATTAAGAGCAAAATTAAGGCGATCGCTTCTTCGACGACGCTAAAACTTGAGATATTTCTGTATTGGCAGTAAACTCGATAACGCAAAGCGATCGCACTATTTTTTAAGTTACTGAGGCAATGAGCGAAAAAATTATTAATTGGTTAGAACGCATCTTAATCATCGATGTATTTGTAGTCTTATTGGGTTTCCTCTGGTTTGCGATCGCCATCCTCGGGCGATCGCTGGGAATTTCCCTCGGTTGGGAGATTTGGTATAAACTCTGGTATCCGGTTTTTAATCCCGCGATCGGCATTCTTTTTCTGGGCGCTTTTTTAACTTGGTTAATTAAGAAAATTGGGCAGCGTTTTCAATCCGAATAGTAGAACGGACATCCTGCCCATGTTTGGGTTAATTAGAAACAAGCAAGATGCTTGTTTCACTCCTTTACAATTCATTTAGTTTTGCGATATACTTAACTTTCCTAGAAAACAACAAAGATGAGCGAAATAAAAACAATCTCCGGTCGAGGAATTCCCCTCAAAGGCAACGATATCGACACCGATCGCATTATTCCAGCCCGTTTTTTACGCTGCGTTACCTTTGACGGATTAGGAGAACAAGTGTTTGCCGACGATCGCCAACAAACCAATGGGGAACACCCTTTCGATCGACCTCAATATCAAGGCGCAAATGTTCTCGTAGCCAATGGAAATTTTGGTTGTGGTTCGTCTCGAGAACACGCCCCCCAAGCGCTTCTACGATGGGGAATTCAAGCAATTATTGGCGAGAGTTTTGCGGAAATTTTCCTAGGAAATTGTGTCGCTTTAGGGATTCCCTGCGTCACAGCAACACCCAAAATCGTAGAACAATTGCAGGCGAAATTAGTAGAGAATCCTAAAGCCGCAATTTCTGTAAACCTTGAAAATAAAGAAGTGCGTTGCGATGATTTAACCGTTTCCGTACAAATGGGAGAAGGCATTCGACAAATGTTCTTAACTGGAAAATGGGACAGTTGCGGACAATTAACTGCTAATGCGGAACAAGTTAAAACAACTGCGGCGAATTTACCTTATATTGCCTGGGCAAGTTAAGCGGGAAACCCGATCGCGGATTCTGCTTTATTCGTTAGTTCAAGAATACTTTCTGCCCCGCGATCGCCACTCCCACCAAGGGGATAACCATCACAGCACCTAAACCCCAATAATAGAGGATTTCGAGAAATTCCGCGATCGCCAGGTTTCTAGCAGTTTTGTAACAAAAATATTTCTATTTGCGAACTTTTCTTAATAAATTGTGCAAAACTTAGGAATTCACCATATTTTGTTACCTGTAGATAATTATTTCAATCAGGTAAACCTATGAGTCTCATTGCTCAAGTTATCGCTCAATCCGATGAAGCCGATCGCTTCCTCAGCAGTACCGAGTTGACCAAATTGCAAGATTTTTTCAGTAAAGGACAACTCCGCATTACCGTCGCGCAAAAACTCGCAGCCAACGAGCAGAAAATTGTTGACCAAGGCAGCAAGAACTTTTGGTCGAAATGCCCCAAAACCCCTAGCAACTCTGGAAAGCCGGAAAAAACGGCATTGTGCCAACGGGATCAGGGTTGGTATATTCGCTTAGTTAGCTATTGCGTTTTAGCTGGAAACGACAAGCCTTTAGAAGATATTGGTTTGGATGGAATGCGGGATATGTATGTTTCTTTAGGAGTCCCTCTGGCCAATCTGCGAATTGCCATGGGCAGCCTCAAAGAGGTAGCAGCAGGAATGATGACCGGGGAAGAAATGGCTCTGGCCGCCCCTTATTTCGATCGCCTGATCCGCTCCTTTTAAAATCAGCGCCAATTTCTAGAAAAAAACTGGGATAAAGTCCCCATTGCAAGTTTAGACCTATCGCCTTGTGCGATCGGCAAAAGCATTTCACAGCACAATTTTAAAACAGAGAAATACCATGCAAGATACCATTACCTCCGTAATCAATCCGGCTGACGAGAAAGGGACTTACCTCGACTCGAGTGCATTAGACGCACTGCAAAAATATTATCAAAGCGGCAGCTTGCGCGTGAAAGCGGCAACGGCAATTAGTTCTGGTGCCGATGGCATTATCAGCGAAACCGTTGCGAAAAGTTTGCTCTACGGCGAGATTACCCTCCCCGGTGGCAATATGTACCCCACTCGCCGCTATGCCTCTTGCTTGCGGGATTTGAGCTATTTTCTCCGCTATGCCACCTATGCTATGTTAGCGGCAGATGCTTCTATTCTTGACGAGCGGGTTCTCAATGGACTCAAAGAGACTTATACAACCTTGGGAGTTCCCATCGATCGCGTTATCGAGTCCATTAATGCCATGAAAGATGTTGTCACTCAGCGCGTTGGCACTGAAGCAGGTCAAGAAATGGGCGTTTACCTCGATCGCATCGTCTCCGGTTTGCAATAAATCTGGGTAAATCTTCCCGTAACCTCCTCCCCTTGTCTGGGAGGAGGCAAAAAATTGTTATTGCAGAAGAGATTGAGGAAACGGCGAAATTATGTACGCTTCAAAAACAACAGATTCGGAATATTCTTGGTTAGCGGGCAATGCTCGCTTTATCGATTTATCAAATACCTTTATCGTCGCTCACGTCGCCCAAGCCGCTTTAATGATGCTGTGGGCAGGAGGATTCACCCTCTTTGAAGTGGCGAAATATTCCCCAGACTCACCCTTGTACGACCAAGGACTAATTTTACTGCCTCATTTAGCAACTTTGGGCTGGGGAGTTGGGACTGGAGGAGAAATCGTCGATACTTATCCCTACTTCGCCATCGGCTGTATTCATATCGTGGCGGCGATCGTTTTGGCAGGGGGTGCGTATTTTCACAAAACGCGAATTGCCCCCAGTCTCGACCTTGCAGGAGGAAAAGCGGCGCAATTTCATTTTGCTTGGGATGACTCTAAAACTTTAGGGTTCATTTTGGGGCATCACCTGCTAATTTTAGGCTTTGGGGCGCTCCTATTAGTAGCCAAAGCCATGTTTTTTGGCGGTCTGTATGATGTCACTATAGGAGAAGTGCGATTAGTGAGCGAGCCAACTCTGGCTTTTGGCGCGATCGCCGACTATCGGACGCATCTTTTCGATGTCAACAACCTTGAGGACCTCGTTGGGGGACATATTTATGTTGCCATTATCTTATTCCTTGGCGGCATTTGGCATATTCTCGTCCCGCCCTTTAATTGGGTAAAAGCGCGTTTCTTGTTCTCAGGAGATGGTATTCTCGCTTACTCCTTATTTGGCATCGCTTTGGCAGGTTTTGCCGCCTCCTATTTCTGCGGTTTTAATAGCCTTGCCTATCCGGTAGAATTTTACGGGCCGACTCTAGAATTAAAATCAGCGTTTACCCCCTATTATCTCGATCCGGCGCAAACTGAGGCTTGGAGTTATTCCTCTCGCGTCTGGCTGGCGAATGCTCATTTTTATCTCGCCTTCTTTTTCTTGCAAGGATCGATCTGGCATTTTCAACGGGCTATGGGCTTTGATATTGCCACGATGTTTCAATCTTGGCAAGAAGATTTGTGGGGAGAGGGTTCTTCGCAATCCGTCTATCAAAGGCCATTCCAATGCCAACCTCAATTCCGTCCCGAGGTTTGCTACGAACCGGCTTTTGCTGATGCCGAGGCACTCTCTCCCTCTTCAGGAGATGGCTATGTTTACCAATTGCCTGCGGTTAACGATCGCTCGTCTTTAACGGAAATCAACGGGGTGAAAAATTCCCTTTACCAAACCACTTATCAACCCAAGCGGAATATTTTTTACCAAGCATCAAAGCGATCGATGTTTGGCTATTCTGCTTCAGGAAAGAGCTACGCCCCTGCAAAACCAAAGCCGGAAGATTGGGATTACCCCCAATCCATCCCTACGGTTTTCTATGAAGCGAGTGCATCTCAGTCTGAATAAACCTAAAACCAGAGAGTGAGGGTTAGCCATTGATTTTAATCAATGGACATCGAACGCAACGGGTTTTAACCCGTCTTGTGTTACAATACTTCACTTCCATGTAAGTCCACAGCTATTTTTTAGCCAAGGGATGTAGGAGTCTGTTGACAGACTTGGAGAAAGCGCGGTTTTAACAAGGTGCTGTGGGCGGAACTATTTCCGCCCTTTAAAAGCGCCGCCCGCTTTCGGTGGATTAACCACAGAATCCCCGTCTTTTTAAAGCGGGGAGATGTCAAGCAGATTATCCAATTAACAAAATGGGGGGAGGCGCTTGGCTTTCTCCCATTTTAATGTCCAGGATTTAAGTTACGATATTCTCAACTGAGCTAAAGACAAAATGATGTAGCGGGATTGCTCTACTTCTTCGCAAAATTCCCTTGTCAGTCTAGAGAAAAACAACTTATCATAAGCACGTTCCCCGAATTTAAGACTTGAGAGGTTGTCCCCTCTTTGCTGCCAGCATGAATAAGCCGCCAAAACGTCCCGATCGCCATCGCAATTCCGAGGAATATCGCACTCCCCCCAGCACAAATACAGGAGGGACTCAACGCGATCGCCACAATACGAATAGCTATCGGGATGGTCTTTATCGAGTGCCATCCCTAGGTCAGCCTAAAGCAAATCCCCGCAAAATAACCCCGCCAATTTCTGGGCAAAAGTTATCCACAACTTCTAAAATCCCCCCCAAAACAGCATCCAAGTTCGCCAATCCGCCTCAAAAACGGCTCCCACAAACGGTTTTACCCCCCAAACCAGAATCTCCCTCCCCACCGCTAAAACGCCGCCTAAACTGGCTATTCAACTGGCAATTGTGGGGGAGTTTGCTGGTTTTGATAACGGGGACGACTGGATTTACCGCCACGGCATTACTGTTAAAATTGCCGGCGGTGCCCAATTGTCCAGAAATGTTTTTACCAACGGCTTCGGCTTCGATGCGCCTATACTGCGCTCAAGTCGCTGCCAATAAGCAAGATGCGGAAAATCTCCTCTATGCAATTCAATTGGTACAGAACTTGCCTAAAAACCATCCTCTGCGCCCTGAAATCGATCGCATGGTGGAAGAGTGGGTTTCGGAGGCCTTGCGCTGGGGGGAAGATAAATATCAGGCTGGAGATTTGGAAGCGGCGATCGCCCTTGCTAGACAAGTTTCTCTCCATTTTGACAATAAAGCTCTCATTGAAGAGCGCATTGCACGTTGGCAGTCCACTTGGTCGGAAGGAGAACGCATTGAAGGGGAAATCGAGGAGCATTTGGGGCGATCGGCTTGGGGACAAGCCTTTCAAGCGGCGGCCAGTCTGACAAAATTAAATAATCGTTATTGGTCAACAACCCGTTACGATCGCTGGTTCGAGCGTTTAAATGTGGCTCGAGAGGAGAGCCAAAAGCTAGACAAAGCCTTTGCTCAACTGCATCGTGGCGGTTTAGATAATTTGTTGCAGGCCATCGCCATCGCGGAGGAATTTCCCGAAGACAGTAGCGCCTATGCTGAAGCGCGATCGCTGATCGAAGAGGGAGCCGATCGCCTGCTCGATCTGGCTTTCCAAAAGTTGACATCGGGGGACTGGCAGGGGGCGATGCAGGTCGCCAATAGCATTCCCGCCAAATTAAACTTAAATGAGGAAGTTATTGACATTAATAATCTCGCAGATGCGGCTTCAACGGCGAGTTATGGCTCGATGGCAAATTTAGAAGACGCGATCGCCGTCGCGCGGGATATTGCCCCCGGTCGCCCTCTCTACAGTCGTTCTCAAACCCTAATCCGACAATGGCAATCCGAAATTGAGGGCATCTCGAATTTAGCACAGGCGGATCGTCTCGCCCGAGAGGGTTCTGTCAGTTCATTTAATGCCGCGATCGCCCAAGCTCGTCTCATTCCTGCCAACAATCCTCGTTATCGTGAGGCGCGGACAAAAATCAGTCAATGGCAAGGCCGAATCGATGTTCTCGAAGCGGGAACTACGGATAGGGGAGGCATTCAACTGGCTAGTGCTAGGGAGTCGAGCAGCATTAATCAGCCTTTATTTCCCACTCCTCGCGAAGGAAATGATGGGAACTCCTCCGCTTCTGCTGCTACCAATTCGCAGCCAAGTCGAAGAACTAACAATAGTGACCGAGATCGCGCTCTTCTCAATGAAGCGATCGCCTTCGCCAATCAAGGACGCTATGCTGAAGCGATTGAGACCTTGGGTTCGATTGATGAAGATAGCGACCTTTTTCGCGATGCCCAGAATCGTCGCGATCGCTGGCAGCGAGAGTCTCAAGCTCAAGTTGTTTTAGCGACGGCCTACCAACAAGCCGCAACGCGCACTCCCAATGGATTGAGAGCGGCGATCGACACAGCCCGAAGCATTTCTGGTAATTCTCAAGTTACGGTACAAAGTCAACAGGCGATCGCCACTTGGAGTGCAGAAATTCTCTCTCTGGCCCGAGGAAAAGCGAGACAAGATTTACAAGAGGCGATCGCGATCGCCCAGCAAGTCCCCTCCAATACCCCAACTTATGCAACGGCGCGATCGCAAATTGCCGTCTGGCAAGAAATGCTACAAAATCCACCAGTTCCCAATTTAAACAAACCGCCGAGGGATTCGCCATAATTTTATCAACGGGAGCAGATCGGTTTTGTAAGAACAAATAAACTACAAAAGGTTAGAGGTGATGGGTAAGGTAAAGCAGTTCGTAGGGGCGATCGCCAGAAATTCTGGAGAAGGCGATCGAAACTTCGGAGATCGCGCTAAGATGGCTCGTAAACTACAGTAATATTCCTTAACAAAACAAATTTTATGAAAGCACTTCTGATTTACCCCTTATTCCCCAAGAGCTTCTGGTCCTTCGAGAAAGCCCTTGAATTGGTGGGACGCAAAGCCTTACTTCCCCCTCTCGGACTGATTACCGTTGCAGCAATTTTACCCCAAGATTGGGAGTTTAAATTAGTCGATCGCAATCTTGCTAGTGTCACCGAGGCAGAATGGGAATGGGCAGATATTGTTATCTTATCGGGCATGATCGTTCAGCAAGGGGATATGATCGGCCAAATTCGGGAAGCGAAACAACGGGGTAAAAAAGTCGCGATCGGCGGTCCTTATGCGACCTCGTTTTATAAAGAATTGCAAGGTGAGGCAGATTATCTTGTTTTGGACGAAGGTGAGATTACTCTACCTATGTTTGTAGAAGCCCTGGAAAAAGGGGAAGAATCCGGCATTTTCCGCGCTACAGAAAAACCCGATGTCTCTACCACCCCGATCCCCCGTTACGATCTTCTCGATTTGAGTGCTTATTCTGAGATGTCGGTACAATTTTCTCGGGGTTGTCCCTTCCAGTGCGAATTCTGCGATATTATCGTTCTCTACGGTCGTAAACCCCGCACGAAAACCCCTCAACAACTCATTGCCGAACTAGAATATCTTTATAATTTAGGTTGGCGCAGAACGATCTTTTTAGTAGATGATAATTTCATCGGTAACAAACGCAATGTGAAACTGTTACTGAAAGAATTACAGCCGTGGATGGAAGAAAAAGGCTATCCCTTTACTTTTGGAACTGAAGCATCGGTAGATTTGGCACAAGATCAAGAATTAATGGACTTGATGACGGCTTGTAATTTCGGTACCGTTTTCTTAGGGATTGAAACTCCTGATGAAGATAGTTTAGCCGTGACGAAAAAGTTTCAAAATACCCGGGATCCTTTAAGCGAATCAGTGCATAAAATCATTAGTTCTGGGTTGCGGGTGATGGCAGGATTTATTGTGGGTTTTGATGGCGAAAAAGCGGGTGCAGGCTATCGCGTGGTCGAATTTGCCGAAAAAACGAGCATTCCCCTCGCCCTTTTTAGTATGTTACAAGCACTCCCCGATACAGCCCTCTGGCATCGTTTAGAGAAAGAAGGGCGATTAATTGGGGGATCGGGAGATGTCAATCAAACCACTTTAATGAACTTTATTCCTACTCGTCCAGTAGAAGAAATCGCCCAGGAATTTATTGATGGATTTTGGGCATTATACGACCCGCAAAACTATCTCGATCGCACCTATCGTCACTATCGCATCTTAGGGGAAGCACCCTGCCATAAATATCCCAAACCTCGCAAAAAGAAAGCCAAGAAAAAAATAGAATTAGCAACCATTAAAGCCTTATTCATTATTTTCTGGCGACAAGGAATTTTGCGGAAAACGCGATCGACCTTCTGGTATTACCTCTGGGAAATGTTCCTTCATAATCGTCGCGGGATTCCCAGCTATTTAACCGTTTGCGCTCAAATCGAACATTTCCTAGAATATCGTCAGATCGTCAAAGAACAAATTGAGGAACAACTGGCAGTCTATCAAGAAACCATACGACAAAATGAAGCAGAAATACCTGTAAAAGATTCGGAAATAAGCGCGATCGCCAGTTAACCATTTGCGATTAATCCCCCCGTCCGACCGATACCCCCTTATTAAGGAATTAATCCCCCGTCCGACCGACACCCCCTTATTAAGGAATTAATCCCCCCGTCCGACCGGCACCCCCCTTATTAAGGGGGGAGGGGGGGATCGAACAAACAACAAACAACAAACAACATGAAAGCATTACTCGTTTACCCCTTATTTCAAGATAGTTTTTGGTCTTTTCAAAAAACTATCAATCTCATTGGTCGCAAAACCTTTATTCCTCCTTTAGGTTTAATTACCGTCGCGGCAATTTTACCCCAAGAATGGGAGATTAAACTGGTCGATCGCAATGTCCGAGACTTGACCGAAGCGGATTGGGATTGGGCTGAAGTTGTGATTTTATCGGGTATGATCGTCCATAAATCCGATCTGCTTTCCCTGATTCGGGAAGGAAAACGGAGAGGAAAATTAATGGGAGTTGGCGGTCCCTACGCTACCTCTTTATCTCACGAATGTAAAGAAGCCGGAGTGGATTACTTAATTCTCGACGAGGGAGAAATCACAATTCCCATGTTTGTCGAGGCGATCGCACGGGGAGAAAAGTCCGGTACATTTCGCAGTGATGGGGTGAAACCAGATGTTACTACCACACCGATACCGCGTTACGATTTGCTCGATTTAAACGCCTATGCCATGATGTCGGTACAGTTTTCTCGGGGCTGTCCCTTCCAGTGCGAATTCTGCGATATTATCGTCCTCTACGGTCGCAAACCTCGCACCAAAACCCCCCAACAACTCATTGCTGAATTAGAGTATCTTTACGATTTGGGTTGGCGAGAAACAATCTTCATGGTAGATGATAATTTCATCGGCAATAAACGCAATGTGAAACTGTTACTGAAAGAATTGCAGCCGTGGATGGCAGAAAAAGGCTATCCTTTCTCCTTCAATACTGAAGCATCGGTAGATTTGGCGCAAGACCAAGAGTTAATGGATATGATGGTGGCCTGTAATTTTGGCTCCGTCTTTTTAGGAATAGAAACCCCCGATGAAGATAGTTTAAAAGTGACCAAAAAATTCCAAAATACTCGCGATACTTTAAGCGAATCTGTGGATCAAATTATTCGTTCTGGTATTCGCGTTATGGCAGGGTTTATTATTGGTTTTGATGGAGAAAAAGCAGGTGCCGGCGATCGCATTGTTCGTTTTGTGGACAAAACTAATATTCCCCTCGCTGTCTTTAGTATGTTACAGGCACTTCCCGATACAGCACTTTGGCATCGTTTAGAGAAAGAAGGGCGCTTAATGGGAGGATCGGGAGATATAAATCAAACCACATTAATGAACTTCATTCCCACTCGTCCCATCGAAGATATTGCCCAGGAATATATCGATGGATTCTGGCAATTATACGATCCGATCGCCTTCCTCGATCGCACCTATCGCTGTTATCGCATCTTAGGAACAGTCAACTATCCCAAAAAGGAAAAGAAAGCCAAGAAAAAGTTAGATTGGATAGCAGTTCGGGCATTATTAATTGTAATTTGGCAACAAGGAGTTATTTACAAAACCCGTTGGAAATTCTGGCCGTATTTGTTGAGCATGATTCGCAATAATCCAGGAGGAGTGATTAGTTACTTAACGGTTTGTGCATACATGGAACATTTCCTCGAATATCGTCAGGCAGTTAAAGCACAAATTGGGATGCGGCTTGCTGAATATAAAGCCTTGCAGCAACAACAACAACAACAAGTCGTTGAGATGGAGTCAAGTCGAGAAACTGCGATCGCCAGTTAGTTATAGAGTGGGCAATGCCTACTTATAAACAAAAACAAACCACTTAATATAGACTAATCCCGTCTTAATTTAAAAAAGATGAAAGCATTATTGATTTATCCTCTATTCCCGAAGAGTTTTTGGTCATTTGAAAAAACCATTAACTTACTCGGAAATAAAGCCTTTTTACCCCCTTTGGGTTTAATTACTGTTGCGGCGATTTTGCCCCAAGAATGGGAATTTAAACTGGTCGATCGCAATGTTCGCGACATCACGGAAGCAGAATGGAACTGGGCTGATATTGTCATTCTTTCCGGCATGATTGTCCAAAAAGAAGATTTACTTTCCCTCATTCGGGAATGCAAACAACGGGGCAAAAAAGTTGCTGCGGGAGGACCCTATCCCACCGCTTTACCTCGAGAATGTCAAGCAGTTGGCATCGATTATCTTATCCTTGATGAAGGAGAAATTACTCTCCCGATGTTTGTTGAAGCCATTGAAAAAGGCGAATCTTCTGGTGTTTTCCGCGCAACAGAAAAGCCCAATGTAACAACAACTCCCGTTCCTCGCTACGATCTGTTAGATTTAAATGCCTATACGGTAATGTCAGTGCAGTTTTCTCGCGGTTGTCCTTTTCAATGCGAATTCTGCGATATTATCGTCCTCTATGGTCGTAAACCTCGCACGAAAACTCCTCAACAATTAATCGCTGAATTGGAAGTCCTTTACGATTTGGGTTGGCGGGCAACCGTGTTTATGGTCGATGATAATTTCATCGGCAACAAACGCAATGTGAAACTGTTACTGAAAGAATTGCAGCCGTGGATGGCAGAAAAAGGTTATCCTTTCTCTTTCAATACAGAAGCATCAGTGGATTTAGCACAAGACCAAGAGTTAATGGATATGATGGTCGCTTGTAATTTTGGTTCTGTGTTTTTAGGCATTGAAACACCCGATGAAGAGAGTTTAAAAATCACGAAAAAATTCCAAAATACCCGCGATACTTTGACTGATTCTGTCGATCGCATCATCAGTTCTGGTATTCGCGTCATGGCAGGGTTTATTATTGGTTTTGATGGAGAAAAAGCAGGTGCAGGCGATCGCATCGTTCGCTTTGTGGAAAAAACCAATATTCCCGTCGCTTTCTTCAGTATGTTACAAGCACTTCCTGATACGGCACTCTGGCATCGTTTAGAGAAAGAAGGACGCTTGTTGGGAGGATCGGGAGATATCAATCAAACTACATTGATGAACTTCATTCCCACTCGTTCAATTGAAGAAATTGCCCGGGAATTTATCGATGGATTTTGGGCATTATACGACCCGGAAAAATTCCTCGATCGCACCTATCGCTGTTATCGTATTTTAGGAGAAGCCAATTATCCCAAAAAAGAAAAGAAAGCCAAGAAAAAAATCTCTTGGCATATCATTAAAGCCCTACTGATTATCATTTTCCGTCAAGGCATTCTCCGCAAAACTCGTGGGAAGTTTTGGCAATATCTTTTCAGCATGATACGCCACAATTCAGGAGGTGTTATCAGTTATTTATCGGTTTGCGCTTACATCGAACATTTTTCAGAATATCGCCAACAAGTTAAAGAACAAATCGAATCGCAGCTTGCAGAATTTAAAGCCTTGCAGCAACAGCAAGTAGTTGAGATAGAACCGAGTCGAGAAACTGCGATCGCCAGTTAATCAGAAATAAAGGCAAGATTTGGGAATTTCTCTGCAAATCTTGCTTTTTAGGAGTCTCTAACAGGGACTAAAGGCGCGATCGCATCAAGATACTCGGGTACATCAATCCGGATTGCATCCCAAACAACATCAAGACGAATCTTGTCGTATTGATGAATAATTACATCTCGTATTCCTGTAAAATCTTTCCAAGGAATGTCTGGATGTGCATCCCGAAACTCCCGAGATAATCGTTTTGTTGCTTCTCCCATGACTTCAATTTGATAGAGAATCGCCGATCGCTTAACCAGATCGCTTTCCAAATCCTCGCGAGTCAATCCTTCCGCAAATTGCAAGACTAATTGTCCTGCATGATTAATATCCAATAAAGATGCCTTATCCCGTGACATAAATTAACCTCGCCGTACCTAATATTTCTGCTTGACGTATCCAATTGTAACTTTCTTCAATTGATTCTATTGTTAATAAATCGACATCTCGTTGGAAAAGTTCTTCTAATTCATATTTCATGCGAACAAACTTTAAACCCCAACGTGCATCGGGTTTAAAGCGTACCATAACATCAATATCACTCTCCGGTCGAAAATCTTCTCGCAACACCGACCCAAATAAGTAAAACTCTTGTACTTTCCATCTTTGACAAAACTCTGCGAGGACTTCCCCAGTTAAGGCGATCGGCAGTTGTTCGAGAGGGAGTATTTCTTGAACTTCTATCATCTTTCCCTGATTTTTAAGGAGCATCCCAATTCACTTTATCGTAAAGATCGGCGAGAGCGATCGCAAATTCAATGGTAGTTAAAGATAAACTGGCACTTTCCCCATCGTACTCGCAAAATAGCCATTTCCCCGCCTCGGTTTTGCTGTACTGTTCTACATGGAAACAATATTGGTCGATGAGAAGATATTCGCAGAAACTCGGAAGCGATCGATAAGCCGCAAATTTTTCGTCTTTATCGTAACTGCGGGTCGATTTAGACAGGACTTCTGCAATTAAACAAGGATTAATAATCGTATCTTTACGTCCTTCTTGGTAGATAAGTTCGCCTTTGACGATCGCAATATCGGGATAAGTGTAGATTTGGCGATCGCCGATCCACAAGCGTTGATCCGCCATAAAAACTTGGTAAGGTTTGCGTTTAAGGGCAAAATTTAAGCTGCTGGCAAAATTCAAGCTAATTTTATTATGATTCGGTGTTCCACCGGTCATGGGGACAATTTCTCCATTGATGTATTCATGGCGATTTTCGCTGTTGATTTCTCGATCCAGATATTCTTGAGGAGTAATAGTGGGAGGTGCGATCGCTTGAGTCATGATTAGAGGAAAATGAGGGTAATTGGTATTTTGATACTATACTATATCGTCTTAAGAATCTCGGATGGGAACTAGAGGGGCGATCGCGCCAATAATTGCCAAAATATGAAATTAATAATCCGATTTTTCAATGCGATCGCGAATATCATTGAGATCGATATAACAATCCGTTGCATTCCGCAATTCTCGGGCGATCATTCCCTCAGTAGAAACAACAGTAATATGTGTATTTTTAGACCGCAATAATTCAATTGCGCGTTCAAAATCTCCATCCCCACTAAAAAGAACCACTTGATTGTATTGTTCGCAAGTATTAAACATATCAACGACAATTTCAATATCTAGATTCGCCTTTTGGGAATAGCGACCCGAATTATCATCGTAATACTCTTTCAGGATTTTCGTGCGTACCGTATAACCCAAGCTAATTAAAGCATCTCGGAATCCTCTTTGATCCTGCGGATCTTTTAAACCCGTGTACCAAAACGCATTAACCAAAGTCACATTGGGCTGATTTTTGAAATGTTCTAAAACTCGCCTGGGATCGAAGAACCAACCGTTTTTTTGTTGGGCATAGAACATATTATTTCCATCTACAAAAACAGATAGACGATTTTGTGTATAAAGCATAAAAACAAATAACCGAATAAGAATTATCACCGACTTTTCGGTAATTCAAGATGTTAGCAACTCTATTCGGGAAATTGTAACAATTCGCTAAAAATGGATTCCCATTATTTCCTTTTTTACCTACACGTATTTTCATCTACGCGCAAGGACAAAATGCACTTGAAAACTTTCAAGATACTAGACAATCTAAAACTGTCAAATATATTGTCCGATAAGGTCTATTTAAATAGAATTTCAATTGCAAGTTTTTATTTGGGGTTGCTCCGATTTTAATGGGTTCAGAAAAAGAACAATTAAAACCTGGAAAAAAACAATCCCAAAGGGAAATTAGATTCATGTATGTTTGAATTGGGGTCTATTTTTCATAAATTGTTTTATCCCGATCTAATGTTTAGCTGTTTAGCATTTAAAATTAGATATTTAAGTTGGTAACATTCAAGAGTAATATAAGTATGAATTACCGAGCCTGAAGTCACCTTACAATCTTCCCAAAGAATATGAGTTAGAGAAGACTCTAGATCGACTATACATTATGACTATACATCATAAAGGGGTGCAGCTTAATGGCCGCTCCCGAATATTTGATTGTACAGCCATTACTCCAGATCTGCAAGAGAAGATAAGTTCATCTGCTGGAAATAGATTCTTTTAACATATCTTGTTTATTTGTCGGACAATTTGCGAAAAACATTCAGCAACAGACAGTCCCAAAGAGAACCTTGCTGTAGAATAGTCTGGATTTAGACACCCTCAGTTCTACAAATTCCTATGCCTCGTCGCGAAGACCTCAAAAAAATCCTTATCCTCGGTTCGGGCCCCATCGTTATCGGTCAAGGCTGCGAATTCGATTACTCAGGAACTCAAGCCTGTAAAACCCTTCGACAAGAGGGCTATGAAGTTATCCTCATTAACTCCAACCCAGCAACGATCATGACGGATCCCGAAACCGCCGATCGCACTTATGTCGAACCTCTCGTTCCGGAAATGGTCGCGAAGGTGATCGAAAAAGAACGCCCAGATGCCATTTTACCAACAATGGGAGGACAAACCGCTCTCAATCTCGCTGTGGCTTTGTCCAAAGATGGCACCTTAGAGAAATATAATGTAGAACTCATTGGTGCCAAACTCCCCGCCATTGAAAAAGCCGAAGATCGCCTCTTGTTTAAAGAAGCAATGGAAAAAATCGGGGTAGGGGTTTGTCCCTCGGGTATTGCCAATAACCTAGAAGAAGCCCGCGAGATCGCCAAAGAAATTGGCTCCTATCCCCTCATTATTCGTCCTGCTTTCACCCTCGGGGGGACGGGAGGGGGAATTGCTTACAACCAAGAAGAATACGAGGAAATGGCACAAGGAGGAATTGATGCTT
Source organism: Spirulina sp. 06S082 (assembly GCF_034932145.1). Classification (NCBI taxonomy): domain Bacteria; kingdom Bacillati; phylum Cyanobacteriota; class Cyanophyceae; order Spirulinales; family Spirulinaceae; genus Spirulina; species Spirulina sp. 06S082. Next base: position 20,028 of record NZ_JAYGHV010000012.1, read on the forward strand.
CTCCCATGTCACAAATTCTCGTTGAACGCTCTCTTTTGGGATGGAAAGAGTACGAATTAGAAGTGATGCGGGATCTCGCTGATAATGTAGTTATTGTTTGCAGTATCGAAAACTTCGATCCGATGGGGGTACATACCGGAGATTCTATCACCGTCGCCCCTGCCCAAACCCTGACAGATAAAGAATATCAGCGCTTGCGAGACTACTCCATCGCCATCATCCGAGAAATTGGCGTGGAAACTGGAGGATCTAACATTCAATTTTCTGTTAACCCCATGAATGGGGATGTAATTGTCATTGAAATGAACCCTCGGGTGTCGCGATCGTCTGCCCTCGCGTCGAAAGCAACGGGTTTCCCCATCGCCAAATTTGCCGCTAAACTGGCTGTGGGTTATACCCTAAACGAGATTTCCAACGACATTACCAAGCAAACCCCAGCTTCCTTTGAACCGACCATTGATTATGTCGTCACTAAAATCCCTCGTTTTGCCTTCGAGAAATTCCCTGGATCGTCATCGACTCTTACGACTCAAATGAAATCCGTTGGGGAAGCGATGGCCATCGGACGCACTTTCCAAGAATCCTTCCAAAAAGCCTTGCGATCCTTGGAAACCGGGCGCTATGGTTTTGGTTGCGATCGCAGCGAACCTTTACCGACTCTCTCACAAGTTAGCGCAAATTTACGCACCCCTAACCCCGATCGCGTCTTTAGTATTTATCACGCCCTCACCTTGGGGATGTCTGTTGAAGAAATTCACAACCTAACGGCGATCGATATTTGGTTTTTGGACAAATTGGCAGATTTGCTCAAAACCGAACGCTTCCTCAAGCAAACACCGTTAAACGAGATTTCGGCAACGGATATGCGGTTCATTAAACAACAAGGATTTTGCGATCGCCAAATTGCTTTTGCGACCAAAACAACAGAAGATGCCGTTCGCAACTTTCGCCAAAAATTAGGGGTTAATCCAGTTTATAAATTAGTCGATACTTGTGCGGCGGAATTTGAGGCTTACACCCCCTATTATTACTCTACCTACGAACCCGAAGAATCAGAAATTCGCACCTCTGACAAACCGAAAGTGATGATTCTCGGGGGAGGACCCAACCGCATCGGACAGGGGATCGAATTTGACTATTGCTGTTGTCATGCCTCCTTCTCGCTTCGGGATGCAGGATATGAAACCATCATGGTTAATTCCAACCCTGAAACAGTTTCTACGGACTACGATACCAGCGATCGCCTCTATTTTGAACCTCTTACGAAAGAAGATGTTCTCAATATCATTGAAGCGGAACAACCCGATGGAATTATCGTGCAATTTGGCGGACAAACCCCACTCAAATTAGCAGTTCCCTTACAAAATTATCTCAATCAACATCCAGGAAAAACTAAAATTTGGGGAACTTCTCCAGACTCCATTGATATCGCAGAAGACCGAGAACGATTTGAAAAAATTCTCAACGAACTGGAGATTTTACAGCCTCCCAATGGCATTTCTCGCAGTTACGAAGAATCTCTGGTCATTGCCAACCGAATTGGTTATCCCGTCGTGGTTCGTCCCTCCTATGTTTTAGGGGGTCGAGGCATGGAAATTGTTTACGCAGACTCAGAATTAGAACATTATATGACCTTTGCGGTGCAAGTCGAACCCGATCATCCAATTTTAGTGGACAAATTCCTCGAAAATGCCGTTGAAGTTGATGTGGATTGTGTCACCGATCGCGAAGGAAATGTAACGATTGGTGGCATTATGGAACATATCGAACAAGCGGGGATTCATTCGGGAGATTCTGCTTGTTCTTTGCCCTATACTTCTCTATCCGATACGGCTTTGCAGATCATTCGGACATGGACGGTGAAGTTAGCAAAAGTATTAAATGTTATCGGTTTGATGAACATTCAATACGCAGTTCAAGGGGATGTGGTTTACATTTTGGAAGCGAATCCACGGGCATCTCGGACGGTTCCCTATGTTTCCAAAGCAACGGGAATTCCTCTCGCTAAAATCGCTTCTCTGGTCATGTCCGGTAAAACCTTAAAGGAACTGAACTTCACAGAAGAACCTATCTTTAAGCACGTTGCTGTAAAAGAAGCCGTTCTCCCCTTTAAGAAGTTCCCCGGTACAGATACCCTTCTCGGTCCTGAAATGCGTTCTACTGGGGAAGTAATGGGCATTGATTCCGACTTTGGTAAAGCCTTTGCTAAAGCAGAAATGGCAGCAGGAGAACAATTACCGCGAGAAGGAACGGTTTTCATTTCTGTTAGCGATCGCGATAAATCTGCGGCTATTCCCATTATCAAAGAGTTCTTAGATTTGGGTTTCAAAATCATTGCCACTACGGGAACCCATAATGTTTTGCAAGAAAATGGTTTAGAGTCGGAATTGGTGTTAAAACTGCATGAAGGTCGTCCTCATGTTTTAGATGCCATTAAGAACGAGAAAATCAACCTGATTGTCAATACTCCTTCGGGACAAGATGCCCGGGAAGATGGAATGTTGATTCGTCGTTCTTGTTTGGCTTACAAAATTCCTCTCATTACCACTCTTGCGGGGGCAAAAGCAACTGTAGCTGCAATTAAATCCTTGCGATCGCAACCTTTGGAAGTGAAAGCATTGCAAGACTATATTGTTTAAATCTTTGACGCAAACAAGAGGATTTAATTCCCTTGTTTGCGTAGCCAATTTCCTCCAACGGGTCAAGATGCCCGTTGCACTAACTAATCATTAATTTATCGGGAATTTATCGGGGTTTGTGGGTCTTTACTTTAACATTATCAGTGGTGTAAATTTCCAAGGGAATGCCAGCATTATCGCTAACTTTTTCTAAGGCTTGTTCGAGAGAGAAAATATGATCCATAATATCAGCTTGAGCGTCAATATCATTATCCTCTCGAGCCGCGATCGCGGTTTTGCGAACTCTTTCGATATAACTGGGGGTTAAACGCACAGAAATAAGAGCATTATTGATGGAGTAGACGCAAAAGATAAGTTCTCCATTACAAATTGCATCCAGATCGAGGCGAGCTTGCCGCACTTGAATGCTCTCTTTTAAACTTCCCTCCGCTCTTGTCAGAGAACTATTGTAATCCTTAATCAGAGATTGCGCTTTCCCATAACTAAAAGTATCGCTAGGAACTTGCTTGATGTAATTAACCGCACTTTGCCAATGGCTAACCGCATCCGTCCAACGATTGCGCCGTTGAGCCGATCGCGCCTTTTCCGCAAATTGTACGGCTTGATTATAGGCCTCAGTCGCAAAAAGTTCGTGATTTTTGCGGTCTTCTGATTCTTTTGCTTTCGGTAAAATTGCCGCCAATTCCGTTTGGGTGCTGTCATAAGAGAGACTATCTTCAGAAACAGATTCAAGACGGGCGATCGCCGTTTTCCATGTAGAATCAGCTAAACGCAAATCCTCCAAGGATTGAGCAATTCCCTGACGCACCTCGGCAATTTTAACCGCTTCTTTGGCAGCTTCAAGACTTTCCAAGGCTTTTTGTTCCGTTTCCCAACGTTTACTGACAATATCGAGATTGCTGCGATATTCACCGATTTTTTTGCGGGCAAAGCGGTAAAACTCGCTATTGGGAGAAATTGTTTCCAGTCCCGCGATCGCCTCCTCCCAAGTTTGTTTGGCCGCTGCCCATTGAGAAGCCGGTAAAGGGGGATTTTGACTAAGTTCTGCGGCGCGAGAGGCAATTTGTAGGGCGGAAATGAGGTCTTTTAGCCCATCTTTTGTGTCTTGATAAGCAACTAATAAATTTGCCGCTTCCCCATGCTTTCCCGACCAACTGGGAATAGATTCTAAAAGCGCGATCGATTGCTGCATTTGCTGCTGTGCTTGCAAAATAGCGCGACCGGAGGGGGGGTCTTGGAGTGTTTTCAGGGCATTATTGGCTAATTCTTCAGCCACTTCCATTGTTTCGCAACCTCCCAAGACGCAGGGACGAGTCAGGCCGTATAACGTGGCGAAAAAAACCGCGATCGCCAACACAACTCCCGTCCCAACCACCCCAACCCAAATTTTCTCGAGGTGAGGAGAAGGTTCGGCGGTTTTAGTATAACTTTGCTGCATCCAGTCATTGGGGTCTTCCTCTTCATCCACCCCAACAAAATCAAAATCGAGATCGGGGTGAGTCATTTCCTCATCGGGATAGTCAACAAACTCCTCTTCCCTATTCCCTATTGCCTGTTGCCTATTCCCTATTGCCCCTTCTCTCACTATTGACTCCTCTCTCACTATTGCCTCCTCTCTCACTGACGGAAAAACGCGCTCACTTTCAGCAATACCTTCCGGGGTACTGGCTTTAACTTGGGTCGCGATGTCATTTTTAGGGGCTTCCTCAGTACAGGGAGTAAACGCATAAGGGCGATCGCCACCTTGAACTTTCAGGCACATCAAACCGCGATAGCGCCATTGTAGATTTTGCTCCCGAAACACCGCTTCGATGAGGCGAAAAGCCCGTTTGGGGTGAGTTAAAGCAGGGAGAGGATGCTGGACGGCCATTAACAGGGCATCTTTTTTGAGAAAACAACTGACTTGCAAAGGCGAAATTTCTCCCAGCTTTTCTTGTAAGCGTTGCTGGAGAAGGGTTTCGAGTTGGGTTAGATCGAGAGGACGTACCGAGGTTTTAACCACCATAGCCACAGGGGGGATGAAATTCTCTAGAAAAAGCAAGTAATGTTAGTTTAGCAGAAATACCGAGAATCCCCCTATCGTAATCTTCGATTCGATAGGGGACGGCGCTTTTAATAAAACATCAAGAGTAAAACATCAAATTTATGCACGCACATTGAGGAGGAAGTAACGAAAACTTGCGGAACCCAATAACATTAATTTGATGGCAAAGTAATCTTTTCTTTTAATCTTTTTGCACCTCTAGCGATCGCCTCCCAGTCTTCAGTTTGAATTAAAGAAGAGGGGAAAAGTTGACTCGATAATCCTACCGCGATCGCCCCAGCTTGAATCAATTCCCCTGCATTTTCTAAAGTAACCCCTCCTGTAGGAATTAAAGGAATTTTAGCTAAAGGCGCTTGAATAGCTTTGAGATAATTTGCCCCTCCCACTGTTTGAATGGGAAACACTTTCACGCAAGTCGCCCCAGCTTGCCAAGCCGTAATAATTTCCGTGGGAGTTAACGCCCCTGGTACCATGGGAATTTGGGCGATAATTGCCTTTTCAATTAATTGCCGATCGCCATGAGGAGAAAATATAAATTGAACCCCTGCGGCGATCGCTTCTGCCAATTGTTGGGTTTCCAGAATCGTCCCGACACCAATGAAACAGGAAGGAAATTCTTGGCGCAATTTACCAATTAAAAAGGCAGGGCGATCGCTATTCCAAGCAACTTCAATGGAATGAATACCCCCCGCGATCGCAGCCCTAGCCATTTGCAGCCCTAACTTCCAATCTGGCGAACGAATCACCGCAATGAGGCGATCGCGCTGTAACTGTTGTAACCAATTGTGCGGGGACGTTTCAACCACAGAGAATTCTAGAGTTTGTTCATGGAGATTTTACCGTGGATTGCACTTACAATCGGAAGGAATGCGTAAATTCTACTATTATAAAAACCGCTTATGTCCTCCGTCAGCTTAATCCGCGCCGAATCCTACGATCGCCATCTTTTGCGCCAGTCTCTCCTGGAACTCCTCGAACCCCTAGGGGGAATTGAAGCATTTGTCAAGCCAGGCGATCGCGTTCTCCTCAAACCCAATCTTCTCACCGGAAGTCAACCCCCCACGCGGGAATGCGTCACCCGTCCGGAAATCGTCTATTGTCTCGCGCAAATGGTGCGAGAAGCAGGAGGAAACCCCTTTTTGGGGGATAGTCCCGCCTTTGGTAGCGCCAAAGGAGTCGCCAAAAACAACGGCTACCTTCCCTATACCGAAGAACTAGCATTACCCATCGTCGAATTTAGCGGACAACGCCATGTTATCGAAAGCGATCGCTTTAATCACCTGCGTTTATCCAAAGAAGCACTCAACGCCGATGTCGTGATTAATTTACCAAAAATCAAATCTCACATTCAACTAACCATGACCCTCGGCGTTAAAAACCTCTTTGGTTGCGTCCCCGGAAAAATGAAAGCCTGGTGGCATTTAGAAGCGGGAAAAGATGCCTCTCGTTTTGGAGAAATGTTAGTGGAAACCGCCCGCGCGATCGCGCCAGAATTGACCATTATCGACGGTATTATCGCCCATGAAGGAAACGGTCCGAGTGGGGGAGACCCGCGCTTCTTAGGCATTCTCGGCGCATCTGCTGATGTTTTTGCCCTCGACCTCGCCCTACTGGATCTCCTCCATGTCGATCCCGCTTTAGTCCCGACAATGGTAGCCGCGCAAAACTTGGGCATCTGTCCGGAATTCTCCCAAATTGACTTCCCCAAACTCCATCCTTCTAACCTACAAGTCGAGGACTGGAAACTGCCAGAAGCCCTAATACCCATTGACTTTGGACTGCCTCGCATTTTTCGTTCCACCTTTAAGCATTTTTATATTCGTCTTATCAAAGAACCCATTGCGTTGTATAGCGATCGCCAATAATTCCCGCGATCGCGCTATAGCCCTTGACAAATTCCCCAAAAAATGAGAGGGCGCGATCGCCCTTTCTCAAATTGTCAAAAAATCTTGTTTCTCAATGCTTGCAATCTGCGATCGCCTCAAATGAATATCTCTATAATTGTTGCTCTAATTCTTCCAGCAAGGCGATCGCTTGCTCTCGGGTAACGGTGGGAAATCCATCTAAAAAATCGTTAATTGATTCTCCTGCTTTGAGATAATCCCAAAAAGTTTGTACGGGAACTCGCGTGCCTGCAAAAACAGGAGTTCCACTCATAATTTCGGGAGATGTGCTAATGGTTGAGAGAGTTTTTAGCATGAGTTCTACTTTTGACGATATTCTCTTTCTTGATTTTTGAAAATGCGTTCGCTTCTACGTTTTCTCCATAGGAATCTGAGGTAGTTTTGCGATCTGGCATGGGTTTGAGGGGTGCTTGTATGGGAGCATATTGACAGTGGCAGATCGCAATAAAATCGAATGCACCTCCGGGGCAATCGGCGGGATAGGTTTCCACACGCACGACTTCCCAATCTCCCGGACGATAGTGAGTGCTGGCAAGAGGAGCTTGGCGATCGCGGCATTCTTCTAAGCGGACGAATTCTAAGGGTCGATAACCGGGTTCTGGAAGGGGCTTATCAGAAGAATCCCAATGTTCGGCGAGAATGCGCGTTAAGGCTTGGGTATGTTGCAACCTGCGATCGCGCCACCCTTCGGCACTCGGCTCGGTTTGAAAAATGATATATTTTCGCATTAGTTATCCTCTTTGCGTTCTTGTTCTTTGTACCAGTCTGGAAATTCTGTTTCCCCCTCAAATACACAGTCTACCTCAAGGATTTTATCATCGGTGATTTCGACTCGAATCAAGTTCCACTTGTATTTCTGTTGCATTTCTTCACATTTTTGCGGATTGGTTGCACCATGTCGCGAAATATTTTCGTCAGGATCGTAGCGTAGTAGATTTTTATTGTCTGGCATTGCAAAAGTTCGCGTGAAAATAAGGTATAGTAAACATAGGTAACAGTCATTACTACAATAGATGAGGTATAAGCCTCATTAAGTCCAAGTCTGGTAGGCATTGAACGCTTGATCATTTTGGATTGCAGTTCAGTAGTTTGTAATGACATCATATTTAACTACTATAAGTCAATTAGAAGAACATTTAAAATATCAATTTGGAATTGTGTATGGAAAAAAAGAATCAACTCTTAAAAAAGTTCAATTTCAAAGAAAATTCTTTAAGTGGGAAATTAATTTAGACATCGTTGTTAAATCTTTAGAATTTTCAAGAATCCAAAATTTGAGGAAGGGACTTCCGAGAAAGAAAACAAAAAAAGAATTCAATAATAGGCGTGATGAGATTAGTGCCTATTTAAGTTGGAGACATCACGTATTTGCTCATCTAGCTGACACAACTTTTAAACAAGGAAGTTCGCCAATGGTCGATCAATATGCTTATTACGAATATGGATCGGCTCCAATACAACTCACTCCCAATTGTTTAGCATTGGGATATGAGAAAGACCAAAATCATTCCCTTAATCCAGAAGGAAAGTATCAAGATATGTCAAAACATTTTCCAAGGATCACAATCTTGGAAGATCATCAAAAAGTTTTAGAACATTATAGAAACTGGCAAGCAACATTTGAGAAATACGAGAATCATTTAAGAATTGAAGATGGAGAGTCAGCCATCTAGTGCGCTCGCTCATAAAGCATTATCCAATCGGTCAAACATTACTACAAAGAAGTTGTCTGTTGCCTCACTTATATATCAAATTAGGATTATCAGGGTCTAAACCTATTGCAATGAGGCGATCGCGTAACTTCTGTAATTCTGTTTGTGTTTCCTGCAATTGGGAATTCTCTTTCTTGACAATGCGATCGCCTTTGTACAATGTGTTAAAGTATTGCAAATCGCGATCGCAGAGTCGATTTTGCTTTGAAGATTTTTCCGAATTGACGGCTAATGATATTAAAGCCTGTCTTGTGAAACTCCTTAAT
>NZ_JAYGHV010000013.1:0-27949 GCF_034932145.1 Spirulina sp. 06S082
CTTGTTCTGTTTCTGGTTGAATGATAATTTTGTCGCGATCGCATTGAGTGGTAATGGTTAGTGAAGTTGTCAAAAATCGGGTTAAGATCGAGAAAAAGCGATCGCATTTGGAGATTGTGACCATTCCCACATCAGAACAGGAAACTCAATGTTATATCTTATGCTGCTGGTTTACAAAACTTTACTTGCCAATTAATATTGTTCGTTTAGACGAACGAACAGGCAATGTATTTTTCTTAGCGGGTGAGGAAAATATAATCGAAATATATCCCAACGGACGATGGAGGTACATTGGATGAATCAGCCAAACTTTCAAGCAATGAATCAGAAAGAATTACGCGATTATTTTCTGTCTCATCGGGAAGATCGAGATGCTTTTTATGCTTATATCGACAAATTACACACTGAGGGAAATTGGATTGAAATGCCCCCATTGAAATCCCTTGAAGATCTGGAAAATTACCCAGACTTTTTTTACGGTAATCATATCCAAGGTTCTGCGGGTCAAAGTGGAGGCACTAAAATTACCAACATAAATCAACCCCAAGACCTAGCCAGTGCTGCCAAAGAAATCCAAGAGTTGCTCGAGCAACTCTCGGAAACTCACTCCATCACAACCCTCAGCGAAAAGTCAGCCATCGCCGAAAAAGCGATCGCTCATATCAAAAGCGATCGCAACTGGCTCGGAAAAGTCGTGGGAATCATCAAAGTAATGGGGAAAGAGGCATTTTTCGAGGAGATCGATCATCCCGCAGCCAACGTCCTGAGAGCCGGATTTGAGGAACTCCTCTCGACTGAATCCTAGGATACACGCAAAAAAAGGACAGCGCGACAAACGCTGTCCGAACAACCAACTTAAATCTACCTTAACTCAGATTCGATAGGAGGCGATCGCAAAATTGCCACGGGTTCCCCCTCGATAATCGGCGCAGGCTGCACCAAAGCTGGCACAAACCCCCGCAAATAGCCCGTGAGTTGCGTCGTCGTCGCATCGTAAATCTGGGTCGCGATTTTAGGATATAAACCAATACCGATGATGGGAATTAACAGGGAAGCAATGATAAATATCTCTCGCGGTTCCGCATCGATAAGTGCCTCATGTTCCACCAACGCCTTATTTTCTTTGCCGTAGAAAATTTCCCGCAACATGGAGAGGAGGTAGATGGGGGTGAGAATGACCCCAACGGCGGCTAGAAGCACCACAATGATGCGAAAAGTGGGGCTGTAGGCATCACTGGTGGCAAAGCCGACAAAGACCATTAATTCCGCCACAAAACCGCTCATTCCGGGCAGGGCTAAGGAGGCAAAAGAACAAGTCGTCCACATGGCAAAAACTTTCTTCATTTTGCGGCCGACTCCTCCCATTTCATCCAGCATCAGGGTATGGGTGCGATCGTAGGTACAGCCCACCATAAAGAACAAACTCGCCCCGATCAAGCCGTGGGAAATCATTTGCAAGACTGCACCGCTTAACCCCAAAGAGGTAAACGAGGCCATACCAATGAGGACGAAACCCATGTGGGAGATGGAAGAATAAGCAATTTTGCGCTTGAGGTTGCGTTGGGCAAAGGAAGTGAGTGCCGCATAAATGATATTAACAACCCCAAGAATCACTAGAATGGGGGCAAAAGAAACATGAGCCTCCGGTAACATTCCTAAGTTCATGCGAATGAGGGCATAACCTCCCATTTTCAAGAGAATTCCCGCCAGTAACATATGCGCCGGTGCCGTGGCTTCCCCGTGGGCATCCGGTAGCCATGTGTGCAAGGGGAAAATGGGCAGTTTCACCCCGTAGGCGATGAGAAAACCGCCATAGAGTAAGAGTTGTAGGGTGTGGGGGAAATGCTTGGCGGCGATCGCGCTCATATCAAAGGTGACGGTATCCCCATAAAACGCCATCGTCAAGGCCGCCACCAAGATAAATAGGGAGCCTCCTGCGGTGTAGAGAATAAACTTTGTCGCCGCATAAAGACGCTTTTTCCCCCCCCATATCGACAAAATGAGGTAAACCGGAACTAATTCTAACTCCCAAACCAAGAAGAAAAAGAGCATATCTTGGACGGCGAAAACGGCAATTTGTCCGCCGTACATTGCCAACATCAAGAAGTAGAAAAACTTGGGTTTCAGCGTTACCGGCCAAGCTGCGAGAATCGCCAAAGTGGTAATAAAACCTGTGAGAATAACCAAGGGCATAGATAAACCATCCACTCCCACAGACCACTTTAGATCGAGTTGCGCTACCCAGGTATACTGCTCCACCAATTGTAAGTCGGGATTGGCGAGATCGTAGCTGGTATAAAATGCAGCAATGATGAGGGCAAAATCAATTAAGCCGACAATGAGGGCATACCATCGCACGGTTTTGCCATCCTTATCTGGAATTAAAGGAATGAACAATCCTGCGATAATGGGAAATAAAATAACGGTTGTTAGCCAGGGAAAATGTTCCATTTTAACTGGGTAATGGGTAATGGGTAATGGGTAATAGGAAACTGGCAATTTGTAGATTGCTGGGAGGAATCAACAAATCGCCAATAACCATTACTTACGCAATGCTAGAGACGACAACAAATCCCAAAACAGCAGCGAAAATAATCAGAGCGTAGAATTGAACGCGACCGCTTTCAAGATATTTCAATCCTTGTCCGGTGACAACGGTAACTAGCCCGGTGAAATTGACGGCACCATCGACAATGCGGAAGTCTATTTCCAACATTTGCCGCGCCAAGCGACGAGAGTTGATAACAAATACTTTGTCGTAAATGTCATCGAAATACCATTTATTGAGGGAGAGATTGTAGAGGGGTTTGATAGAATTGGCGATCGCGCTGGGGTCGATTTTCTTTTGCCAGTACATCAGAGAGGCGATCGTAATACCAATCAGGCCAATTCCCACGGAAGACCCCCCCATAATTAGGAATTCAGTCCAATTAAACTCGACTACTTCGTGCAGCACTTCTCCTGGTGCGTGGACTAACCATTCAAAATCATTATGCCAAGGACGACCGAGAAGCCCGATCGCGCAGGAAGGAATAGCTAACATCACCAAGGGGAAAGTCATGGTCCAAGGGGACTCATGGGGTTCACTAGCGTGGTGATGGTCGTCGTGTTCTAATTCGTGAGGATCCATCGCACCGGGTCCAAAAGCGGGTTGTAATTCCCCCATTTCGGCAGCTTTCAACTGTTGGCGAATGCTTTCATCATTACCCCGGAATTTGCCTTCAAAGGTCATAAAATACATTCGGAACATATAAAAGGCGGTAATTCCCGCCGTCAGCCAACCCACAACCCAAAGGGCGGGATTTGCTTGGAAAGCTAAACCGAGAATTTCATCTTTCGACCAAAATCCTGCAAAAGGAGGAATCCCACAAATTGCCAGATTTCCCACTAAAAAAGTAGCTGAGGTGATGGGCATATATTTCCGCAACCCCCCCATCAAGCGCATATCCTGCGCCAAAACGGGATCGTGTCCCACAACTGCTTCCATGCCGTGAATGACGGAACCAGAGCAAAGGAACAACATGGCCTTAAAGTAAGCGTGGGTCATCAGGTGGAAGAGTCCGGCACTATAGGCACCGCTTCCCATCGCCATCACCATATAGCCCAATTGAGAGATTGTAGAGTAGGCCAGCCCCTTTTTGATGTCATTTTGGGTAAGGGCAATGGATGCCCCTAAAAACGCCGTTGTTGCCCCTGTCCAAGCAATGACCGTCATGGCGATCGGGATTTGCTCAAAAACGGGATACATTCGGGCGATCAGGAATACTCCCGCCGCCACCATTGTCGCCGCGTGAATCAGGGCAGAAATGGGGGTAGGACCTTCCATTGCGTCCGGTAGCCAGACGTGGAGGGGAAATTGGGCGGATTTGGCCACGGGTCCGAGAAAGACCAAAACGGCGAAAAGGGCTGCCATTCCCCCCGCTAATGCCCCAGAGGAGACGAGTTCGTGCAAATGCTCTCCAATGACTTCAAATTCAAAACTTCCGGTAGCCCAGTAGAGTCCCAGCATTCCCAAAAGAAGCCCGAAATCCCCGACGCGGTTGGTAACGAAGGCTTTTTGACAGGCATCTGCGGCAGCCTTGCGATCGTACCAAAAACCGATGAGGAGGTAGGAACACATCCCCACCAATTCCCAGAAAATGTAAACTTGGACGAGGTTGGGACTAATCACCAAGCCCAGCATAGAAGCGCTAAAGATACTCAGATAGGCGTAAAAGCGTACATAACCGTCATCGTGTGCCATGTAGCCGTCGGTATAGACCATGACGAGAAAGGCGACGGTAGTGACGATAACGAGCATTACAGCAGTCAGGGGGTCGATGATATAACCCATCGAGAGATGAAAGTCCCCGGCTGCTGCCCATTCAAAGGTTCGTGTATAAGTTTCGTGTCCTTGGGTTTGACTCCAGAGGAGGGCAAAGGAATAAGCCATCGCCACCCCGAGGAGGGTGATGATAACGACAGCGTTAATTTGTCTGAGTTGATTGGTCGCTTTGTTGAAGGATATCAGCCCAAGACCCACCAGTGCTGCACCGAGCAAGGGCAGGAGGGCGATCGTCCAAGCGTAGTTGTAAAGGAAGGGTTCCATTGCAAAGTGCTAGTTTTCGTTTTGTCGTCTTGCTTATGAAGATACCGTTAACAATTCTTACACAACCTGTTCTTTAAGAAGTATTTATGCTTATGTTTGGGATTGGGGGAAAATTTCTCCCTCAGTGTCAAGATGATGGCAAGATAGAAAAATTTTTCTTCTTGGGGGTTGTCCCTGATATCAAAATTTGATATCGTGGAGATGTAAAATTTGAGGAATTTGCCATTAACAACAAAAACCGAGCTGTGCTGGGCGCAATATTCTCTGTCCCGACTCCTTCCGATCTGAAATGGCGTGAGATTAACTCTTTACTACTAAGTTTAGGTGCTCAATCCAGCCAAGGTAGAGGATCAAAGGTTAGATTCTCTCTAAACGGTGTCAAGCTAATATTGCATAAGCCACATCCTGATAGTAAGAATATGTGCAAGGAAAGGATAAAAGATATTAAAGATTTCTTGGAGGAGGCAAGAATTCAACCAGACAATTAAATAAAGTTTTATAGAAAATGGGGGAAGTGTCTTCCCCCTCTAAAAGAGAAATTTTGCTTAGAATAGTTTTTCGGTTCTATTCAATGTAAATCTCATTTCTCTCTAAGTCAATATCGTAAAGGAGTTTGTGAAAATGTTTACTTACAAAGGCTACACTGGTGGAGTTAGGATCGATCCTGATTGCGATCTAATTTGTGGTCGAATTCTAGATATTAATGATGTGATTACTTTTGACGGTAAGACCGTTGATGAAGCACGTCAAGATTTCCAAGAATCTGTTGATGATTACTTGGATTGGTGTAAGGAATTAGGGGAAGAACCCGCCAAGCCTTTTTCTGGAAAATTACCATATCGTACAAATCCAGAAACGCATCGCAAAATCTACATCGCTGCAAAGTTAGCAGGCAAGAGTATTAATTCTTTGATGGATGAAATTTTGTCTAAAGAAGTGGATAAACTAATCCAGATATAGGGCAATGTTTCTTTTAGTTAAATACTAATACTCTTTCTGAATTGAAAAAAAAAGCAAAAGTAAAGATTGATGGATTACAAAAGTCTCATTACAATAGAACCGGGAAAGCGAGGAGGAAAACCCTGTATTCGCGGAATGAGAATTACAGTATACGAAATTCTCGAGTATTTGGCATCAGGCATGACGCAAGAGGAAATTCTCGAAGATTTTCCTTATCTCACGCAAACCGATATCCTCGCTTGTTTCTGGTTTGCGGCGCAACGCGAACGCATTAGCGTTACCATTCAGCCGTGAAACTTCTGCTCTTTGACCAAAATTTATCGCCACGTTTAGTCAATCGATTAGCCGATCTTTATCCGGGATCGATTCACATCGATTCTCTGGGTTTAGGAACAGCAAACGATCGCAAGATTTGGGAATATGCAAAAATTCATAGTTTTACAATTGTTACCAAAGATTCTGATTTTAGCGAATTAGTTCTTCTTTTGGGTATACCACCCAAAGTAGTTTGGATTCGTCGCGGCAATTGTTCGACTGATGCAATTGAGACTCTTTTAAGAGACAATCATACTGCGATCGCTTCTTTCTGCAATGAGCTAGAATCCGGTGTATTGACTTTGTTTTGAGGTTAGGTGTTAACGAGCGATCGCCCTTGCCAGAATATCAGATCTAGGCGATCGCCATTTTTATCTCTGAGCGATCGCATAACTTTCCTCGTCTACTTTTCTAATTTGTTGTGATTTAATTAAAATCATAAATTTATCGTTAAAATCAAGAGTAAATCGTCGAAAAATCTTGCTATGTATGCTGTCATTTCGCCCCAAAAAACGCAAATTCCCCCTGGAACCGTCGTCCGAATTCCCGGAACGTGGCAGGATTATAAACTACTTTGCGAGAGTCGAGGAGATAGTTCAATTCCTCGCATTAAGTATTGTTTGGGGGAAATTTTGCTCATGAGTCCCATGGCAAAACACGGACGAGAAGCCCATATACTGGCAAGGATCGTGGAAACCTTACTCGATCGCGAAAATCGCGATTATGAAGCCTTTACTCCCATTACCATCGAATTACCAGAGGAGGGGGGAATAGAACCGGATTATTGCTTTTATATCGACAATTGGCGATCGGCATTGGGGAAAGATCGCATTAACTGGCAAACCGATCCGCCTCCCGATCTGGCAATTGAAATTGATGTTACCAGTTATACCTCTCCTGAAGATTATCTTCCCTATTGCATCCCCGAACTTTGGTTATTAAAACGGGGAAATCTGCAAATTTATAGTTTAGAAAATGAGAGCTATATCGTGCGATCGCGCAGTCGTTGTTTTCCCGGTCTTGATGTCATTGCGATCGTGACTTCTACGTTTCAAGCTGCTGGCGATCGCGGCACAGGAAGGGCAATTCGAGAATTGCGATCGCGGTTATGATGCAAGGGAGCGTATTATCGGGGCGATCGCGATAAAATTGGAAAAAAGCATAAAGTGCAGGTCAATGGATTACATATGAAAACATAATGCACAATAAATTATAATTATTGAAACAATCCAATTAAAAACCATGTCGGATTCTCTTTTACAACGAATTACTCATAATCCCGAAATTTGCCACGGAAAACCCTGTATCCGAGGATTGCGTTATCCCGTTGAATTTATTCTCGAACTTTTGAGTTCTGGAATGACAATTGAGGAAATTCTGGCAGACTATGAAGATTTAGAATCCGACGATCTTTATGCGTCTCTTTTATTTGCAGCACGACTGACTCAAGTTAAAAGTATCTCTAAAGTTGCCTCATGAAATTTCTGGTTGATGCTCAATTACCCGTTCGTTTGGCGAGATTTCTACAAACATCTGGCTATGATACCATTCATACTCAAGATCTTCTCCAGAAAAATGAAACAACAGATACAGAAATTAATGAAATTTCTATGCAGCAAGAACGCATCGTTATCACAAAGGATGCAGATTTTGTAGACTCTTTTATGACGATTCAAAAACCGTATAAGTTACTTTTAATTACGACGGGAAATATTAAAAACAGCGAACTCGAAGAGATCGTCTCAAAAAATTTAGAGACTTTGGTGAATTTATTCCGCGATCGCGATTATATTGAAATGAACCGAGAGATAATTATTGTTCATCGATAGCGATCGCATTTTTGGATGAGAGAAATTAGTCTAGCAGTCGTAATGCTTCTGCGATCGCATCTTCAATCGTTTTTACGATCGCCAACCTGAAGTTTTAAGAGGCAAGGATATTTTACCTGTATGGGATGCGATCGCTTTAGAACTTACAGTTAATGAGATGTTTGACTGGTTGAAGATGAAAATTAATTGAAAAGGCTCAATATCAAGCAAAAATTAAGCGTCCTTTTGGTTCTGGAATGGGCTTACCTATTTCTTTTGCTGTTTCAATCCATTCGCGAATAATAATCTCAGCATTTTGTACGGCTTCTTGATAAGTTTCCCCATCTGCCATACATCCGGGTAATTCTGGGACTTCAACCAGAAAGGCTTCATCTTCTTCACTCCAATAAATAATCATTTCATAGCGAATCAGCATCTTGTCCTCCTAGTTTATATTTAATAATTACATTGCGAACTTGTTTGACTTGGTAGGCTTTAGCTTTTCCTTTTTTAGCTTGGAGATTCAGAATTTCTTCGATTCCTTCTTTGCTAAAAATGTGATGACTTCCTCGAATTCTTTCATTAAAACCTAAGTTTTTTAAAAGTTGACATAATGGCTCAAAAGGAATATTCGCATCGGAACTTCCCAATAAAATTTTAATCAGTAATTTCTCACTTTGACTCATATTTTAGAAGCAAAACTAAACTGACAGGATAACTTTCAATCAGAATATAAGTTTAATTCTAGAAAGAGTTGCCCATAGCGAGTCACTGAAAAACGCAATCTATCTTGTTCTTTTGCTTGTTGTATTTCTTTTTCTTTCTGTTTTTCTTCAGAATCCTCCCATCCCTCACCACCACTAAATACATCAATATCATTAATAGTTTGTTCTTGGCGAAATCCATCGCTAGCCAATTGCTTGCGAATCAATAAATCTATTGTAGATAAATCTGAATGATTCTTGTACAATTCTTTCAAATCTGTTGCATATGAGCGATTAATCATAGCACTTAATCTATAATATTCTTCCTCAAGAATTCCACCTCTTATAAAAGTCAGAAATACATTTCCCAAAATCTGAGATTTTTCCATATCGTCTATTTTTTCCAAAGTTAGTCCCAGATGATCCAAAATTTTTTCTTTAAATTTTGGATCGCTTTCGAGCTTCTTCTCGAATTTTGTACGTTCGTCCTCAGAAATTGAAGTGAGTTGAGTTAGAAACTTGTACAGTTTCTTTCTCATTGTATGAGTTTCAATTTGCTTTCTCAGTTTAAAAGGAAGTACAATTGTTTGAACAAATGGCACTCCCTTTAACAAATCTATGTTTTCATCTATTAAATTAAAAGCTTTTCCAAATTGTTCGAGAGCGAATGAATCGAAAAAAGATTCACCAACTTGCACTATTTCTTGAATAGTTTCAGGTTTAACAGGGAGATTTTTGGGTTGCATAGTTTTGTTTTAACAAAAAAGATTTATGTCCGATTAAGCTAACTTAATTAGATATTAGCATTATTTCTTATATTGTGCCTCTCGATTTTCTGAAAAGCAATATTTTTTAGAATCCACCTCGTTTTTTACGTTCCGCTAACCGTTCGTCAGTATTAAACTGAAGTAATTGCGAAGTTGTGCGACCTTCAGGCGTTAATCCAATGATTCCCCAGCGATCTAATCTAAAATGTTCTAACCACTGCTGTTTTCTAGGATGAAACAAAAAACTAAACTCTTTGGTTAAAGGATCGAATGAGCCTAGATCGGTTCCTTTGTGACGATTGCAACGCCAACAAGTAAATGCTAAATTATCCGCCTCTGTTTTGCCGTTGTGCTTTTCAGGAATAATATGATCGATTTCATGGGAAAACAAGGAAACATTCGCAGGACACAAACAATATTCGCAGCAATAGTTTGCTCGTTTTTCTACTAAACGGCGTAAGGAAACTGGAATGTAAGTATTGCTCATGAAGCGCTGACAAGATAAGGTAAATTACCCGATTTGATCATGACAATAAGATGTTCTAGTCGTTCGTATTCATCCAGTTCTTTTTGCTCGATCGCGCTCAAATTCCCAGCTTTTTCACGACTCAATAAAGTTCGCAAACGTTCCTGCATTTCTGGAGTGGGACGAAATGCGGCAATTTCTTCGGGAGTCGGTTGACTCACCAAAAAATCGAGAACGTAATGATAAATCTTAGTCGCAATTATAGGCTGTTGTAAGCTGAGAACAAGCAACTCGGAAAGATATTGCTTATCTACTTCTGCTAATCTTTCCGAGAATTCATCGGGAATTTCTAAGGTAATTTGTGCCACGGTAGGACTGAGTAAGAATTTTGTTACTTTAACTGCATTTTAGCAAAATATCTTGCGATCGCGCGCGATCGCAATTTTCAACCTCTCAAACAACATTTAGACCAAAACGACAGGAGTGCGATCGCGCTTATACTCTCTTCTCAAGTTAGAAGTTGCGATCGCAATGATATAATTAACTAGAGAGTACAATAATTTTCTTCAAGTTCTATGAGTAAGAAATTTACCCGAGAACAACTCGATCAACTGCTTAGAGAAATTCAACAATTAAGCGATCGCGCAGAAGATGAACTCGATCGCGAGGAAGTTGAAGCAGTTTTACGAGAGTTGAATCTTCCTCCAGAGTTACTGGATGAAGCGATGCGACAAGTTTCGCGACACAAAGCTCTCAAGGATCGTAAAATTCGCTATCGTTGCATTGGGTTTAGTATAATGGGGGTATTTTTGATTGCGATCGCAGTCTTCTTTATCTCTTTCTACAGTCGTCAACAAGCCCTAGATCGGGTTGCAGTTTATCAAGATAGAATTACTCTTATATCTGATAATAAAGGCAATTTAGAGCGCGTTAGACGGCAAGATAATCCCGAAGTTTTCTATCGCGTTACCCTAGAACAATCGCCTCTGGGTCAACCTCTTGCACTACAATGTAATTGGTACGATCCATCCGGTCGAATTGCTCATCAAAATCGCTATCGAACTCGCGCGATCGCCACGGAAGTTTGGAATACTTACTGTCGCTATCAGTTTAGTTCTCTTTCTTCTCTTGGAACTTGGAAAGTACAGATGATGTTAGGCGATCGCATTTTGAGCGATCGCACTTTAAAAGTTGAATAATATTAAACACGCAAACTTTTAGAGAATTAACATGAAAATCCGAAAACTCGAACTTCAGAATTTCAAATGTTTTGAACAAAAAACTTTTGAGTTCTCCGATCGCTTTAATGTTCTGATCGGTGATAATGCTACGGGAAAGACAGCTATTCTCGATGCACTGGCGATCGGGTTAGGAAGTTTTTTCTTGGGGATTGACAATATTAGCTCGCGTGGTATTCGTGCAAATGAAATTCGGCAGATTGTGAGAACAGAAGGAGAAACATCAACGAGAGAATCGATACTACCCGTGATTATATCTTGTCATGGCTGTTTTGAGAATAATAATGAGATTTTATGGACAAGAGAACGTAAAACATATAAAGGTGTAACGACCTCTATTGAAGCAAAATCAATTACTACTTATGCTAGTGAACTTCAGAAAAAGGTTCGTTTTGAAGAGCAAAATAGAGATGAAATTATTCTCCCTATAATTTCATATTATGGTACTGGTCGTCTTTGGATTCAAAAACAAAAAAAACATGAAACACTTTCACCGGGTTCTCGATTTCGAGGATATAAAGATTGTTTGACCAACTCCCATGAACTCCAAAAAATCATAAAATGGTTTAAAACTTGGGAATTAGCATCATTACAAAAAGGCAAACCTTTGAACACTCTATCTGGAGTCAAAAAAGCTATTGAAAATTGCATGGAAGATTGGAAAGATGTGAGATATGATGTTCTTAACGATGAATTCGTTGTAACGGCAAAAGACGGAAGGACTTTACCATTTTATATGCTCAGTGATGGAGTTCGCAATATGATAGGAATAGTGGCAGATATTTCTTATCGCTGTGTAACTCTAAATCCACAACTTGAAGCAGAAGCAGCTAAATACACGCCTGGAATTGTCCTAATTGATGAAATTGATTTACATCTTCATCCTAAATGGCAACGTCGAATTATAGAAAACTTGAACAATACTTTCCCTAACATTCAATTTGTCGTGACAACTCATTCTCCATTTATTATTCAATCTTTGCAGAATCATGATAAGCTAATTAATCTAAATAGCTCATCTCCATCAGAATATGAAGGGAGGAGTATTGAAGACATTGTTGAAGATATTATGGGAATTGAGTTACCACAGTATAGCAGGAGAAAACTGAAAATGTTTAATGCTGCGGAAGAATACTATAAGGTACTAGAAGAAGCGGAAAATATTAAAGAATATAATCAACAGGAACTCGAACGATTGAAACAAAAACTTGATGAAGTATCGATGCCATTTAGTGATAATCCTGCTTATCATGCCTTTCTGAAAATGGAACGTTTGGCAAGGGGGATATACTAAATATGCGTCCAATCTTAAAAGGAGAAAGACCTCTTGATTCAGAAGGAAATTCTAAAGTTTTTAAACAGTATCAAGATGCGAGAGGAGATTTAATCGATCGATTGGGTCAATATTGTTCTTACTGTGAAATGAAGATACCTACTGCACTTGCCGTGGAACATATTCAGCCTAAAAAGATTTATCCAGAACTCGAGTTGGAGTGGAACAATTTTCTTTTGGCTTGTCCAAATTGCAACTCTACAAAAAAAGATAAAGATATAAGTTTGGAAGATTGCTATTGGCCTCATATAGATAATACTTTTCGTGCTTTTCTTTATTTGAAAGGTGGACTAATACATCTCAATCCTATTTTAACTCAGGAGGAGCAGCAAAAAGCCAGAACAACTATAGAATTAGTAGGTTTACAAAAGGAATCTAAATCAGATAAAACACGCAGCGATCGCCGGCTATCTAATCGACGAGAAACTTGGGATATAGCAGAAAGATCGCTTCGGAATCTTCAAGCAAATAATACTCTTGGGATGAGAGAACTGATTGTTTCTACTATGGAAACGAGTGGTTTTTGGTCAGTATGGATGACCGTTTTTAAGGACGATCCCGATATGTTAAATCGTTTCATTGCAGCATTCCCCGGAACTTGTCAAGAGTGCTTTGATTCTTTGGGAAAGCCTGTCCCTCGTCCTAGAGGAAGGTTATAATTAGATTTGTATAATCTAAAAATAGTAGCGTCAATAGATTTCTGTCATTAATGACCAATGGTTTCAAGTTTATTATGCAGCCGTTTTGTTGGCTATTGGGGAGAACAACCCTCTTTAAAGCATCTACTGGTTAAAACCTGTACTCCGACACCTCAACAATGGCAATTCTCAGAAGGAGAAAATTGGCAATTTGCGTGCCTTTCTGATGATGTTTGCAATCTTAGCAATATTCGACAATTACAGCGATCGGCATCAGGTCTTAAAAATGCGATCGATGCTTGGGTAAAAATAGAAACAGATCGCTTAATTTTAGGACGAGAATCCTTTGGTCGCACTCCTCTTTATTGGTTGCAACAAGAAGAAACAATTTGGTTTGCTTCTCATCTACAATTACTTTTACTTTTACCTGCGATCGCGCCTCGCATCGATCTAGCTGGCTTATACGGCTACTGCTGTTTTTCCTATATTCCCACCCCTCTCACTCCCATCGAAAATATTTTTTCGCTATCTGCGGGAAGAGAACGAATTTGGCAGCGATCGCCTTTTGGTAGCAAAGAAGTTAAACTCTATAACTGGCAAGGTTTTTCTAAGTTAGCAATTGATGAAAAAGAAGCGGCAAAACAATTGCAAGGATTGCTAGAAAAGGCGATCGCCAAGCAATTAGAAGATTTACCTTCGGAACCGGTGGGAATCTTTCTTTCTGGGGGGCTTGACTCTTCCATCGTGGCGGCGTTATTAGTAAAAGCAGGGGTTAAAGTTCGCGCTTATACTCTTGATTTTGGTAGTTTGGGCATTTCTGAGTTAGCTTACGCAGAACAAGTTGCAAGGTTTTTAAAAACCCCTTTGGTCAAAGTTGCAGCGAGTCCAAAACAGGTCAAAGGTGCATTAGTTAAGACGGTTGAGGCTCTCGATCTTCCTTTTGGAGATCCCGTTACTGTTCCTCTTTATCTCCTATCTCGGGCGGCGAGTCAAGAAACTGCGGTGATTTTTAATGGGGAAGGAGGAGATCAACTTTTTGCGGGTTGGACGAATAAACCCCTTATCGCAGCCGGAATTTACGATCGCGGCACAAACTTCATCGATCGCTATCTTCGCACCTTTCATCGCCTCTACGGGTACGAAGAACAACTATTTCAGCCCCAGATCTATCAACAAATACAATCTCTGCAACCGCAAATTTGGTTGGAAGAAGCCCTCGATCGCAACTCCTGTCCGGACTTTTTGGATTGTTTGCGTCGTGCAACTTTAATGTTAAAAGGGGCGCAAAATATTCATCCTCGGGCGACAAATTTAGCCTCGGTACATGGGTTACAAGTGCGATCGCCGTTTTGCGATTTACCTTTAGCGGAGTGGTGTTTTCAGCTTCCTGGAGCGTTATTTTTACAAGGGTCTTGTGAGAAGTATATCCTCAAACGGGCGGCAGAATCTTGGCTTCCTCCGGAAATTGTTTGGCGCGAAAAACGCGGGATGGGGGTTCCTGGGACGCAATGGTTATTGGGGGAATTATGGGGGGAAATGGGGTCTTGGTTGCATCCTCACACTGTGCGATCCCAGGGCATTTTTCAAGGGGATTTTCCGGTGGGTCTCATTTTAGGTCAAAGGGGGAATTCTCTGCGCGGTCGTAGAATGGGGGAGGTGCTATGGTTGCTTTTAGTTTGGCAAATTTGGCGCGATCGCGTCCTGGAAAATAGTCCCCAAGGAAACTCGCTTTACAATCCCTTTTTGATTCCTTATTGGGGCTGGAAAATGTTTGCATCGGTCATAGCAAATCGGTAATCTTTACCCATTACTCGTTACTCAAATCCATTATGGTAAAAATGCCCAATCGCTTGTTAGCAAAAACACCTTTTTCTGTAGTAATTGCTCGAGAGTTGCTCGATAATTATGGTACGCCATTGTATGTTTATCAACGCGATCGCCTCCTGCAAACTATCGATCGCATTACTGGGGCGATCGCTTATCCCCATTGTCAGTTTCATTTTGCTACTGTTACCAATGGTAATACTGCACTATTAAAGATATTTCGCGATCGCGGTTGGGGACTTCATGCTAATTCCCCTGGAGATGTTTATTTAGGTTTAAAGGCGGGATTTTTTCCCGAAAATATTGTTTACAGTGGCAGCAATCTCAATGCCAACGAACTGGAACAAATTCTCTATTGGGGAGTAGCAACCTTTAATTTAGACAGTCTTTCCCAGTTAAGTTCCTTTTACCAAGTTTACCACAAACTGCGCGCGCAAATCTCTGTTCCTCGTTTAGGATTTCGTTTAAATTTGCCAGAAATTACCGGAGAGAGTCGTATTGGGGTCAGGCCGGAAGAATTTCCTGAAGCGGTGAAAATAGCAGATTCTTACGGCTTAAAAATCAGAGGTTTGCATTTCTATCGCGGGACGGGAACCAATGCCACAGGAGCCTTTATTGAGGCGATCGATATAGTCTTAGAAACTTGTCAGCAACTCCCAGATTGGGATTATCTCGACTTTGGTGGCGGTTTTGGCTATCCCTATCGACATCAAAAAGTTGCTTTTGATTGGGATAAATTTGGACTAAATTTAACACAAAAATTGCAAAAAGTCAAGCAAAAAATTAACTTAATTATCGAGCCGGGACGGGCTGCGATCGCCAAATGCGGCACCCTTTTAACCCAAGTCATTTCTGTAAAATGGCAAGATAACAAACAAATTATTGGAGTCGATACAACCATTGCTAATTTAGCTGTTCTTTCCGTACATGGAGGCTATCGAGAAATTGTATCTTGGCACGATTTGACCCAAGAAACACATCAAACCGATGTTTGTGGAAACACGACTTATTCTCGTGATTATTTAGGCAAAAATGTTCTCCTTCCTGCTTTAGAAGTGGGGGATATTTTAGCAATATTAGATGTCGGTGCTTACGGTTATGCCATGTCCTCTCATTTTTTACACCGTCCTCGTCCCGCAGAGGTATTATTAGAAGATGCGCGATCGCGTCTCATTCGTCAGCGAGAAAATTATAGTGTCTTGCTGGAAAATCAAGTAATATAATTGGATGAAAATTTTCTCTAAATAGGAGTAGTTATGAAGTGCATTGAATGCGATATCGATAATAAACTGAAGGATCGTGAGGCAAATTCGGGACGCTGTAAAAGTTGCGGACATTCGTTTGCATTTGAACCGACTGCGATGGAGTCTATTAGCTTTACCGATCTATTCTTTGCAAAGGTACTTTCAGAAATCTCGGCTGAGAATAGTCTCTTTTTTACAAGCAAACAATTCTTTTATTTTTTAGAGAAGCGCTTGCGACAAAAAAAGGTTGATTTGTTTGCAGGTTGGACACCATTTTTAGGCATTGTTATCCTTCTTTCTTGGACATTATTTGAGCGGATTGGTCTTGGAGTTGGAAACTCAATTATTATACTCTTTTGGCTATATGGAATTCCTGCTATCATCATACTTTTATTGCAACGAACAAACTCAAAAATATCATCTTTTCAAAAGCGGCAATTGTCTGCAAGATCGTTGGTCTTTCTGGGAATTTTCCTGATTGGTGTTGCAATCTTCTTTGCATTAAATGGCTCTACAGAAATCGACATTATACAATTTGTACTTGGTACAATTTTTGGGTCGTTTTCAATCTATTTAGGAGTTATTCAAGAACAACGAACTAAAAAAATGGTTAAAACTCTAATCATTCAATTTTCTCTCTCAGAAGAATGGTTAAATCGCTGGATTGAAGTCAATGGATTTCCAGAAAAACTACTACTATCTCCTCTGCAAGAAGAACAAACTCCCGCAGAAATTAGCGATGAAGTAAGTAATTATAGCTTCGATCGCGCACTCATTTGCGACAGTGATGAAATTGCCCAATTCTTAATCGCCAATAACTTCCATTTTGAGCATAACTGTGCCGTATTGAGTGTTACAGGATATCCCCAAAGCATTTTCCCTACGATAATGCAAATGCTACGACGTAATCCCGATCTTAAAGTTTTTTCCCTCCATAATGCAACCCCTCAAGGGATTCTTCTTCCTCATATTTTGCGATCGCAGTCAGAATGGTTTGCTGATACAACCGTAACAGTTTACGATTTAGGCATTACCCCCAAACAAATCCTCAAACAACCCAAAATCTCTGTTTTTCGTTCTGAAAATTTGGCAGAAGAAGCCAAAAATTTACCCTCAGAGATTAAAGCACAATTATCCTCTGAAGAAATTGAGTGGTTAGAAGCAGGAAATTATGTTGAACTCGCTTCTTTTTCCCCAGCGAAACTTTTACGAATCGTTACCCGAGGAATTGCTAATGCAAGTATTAGCGATCGCGAACTCTCTGAAGGTGAAGATTCTCAAAATTGGTATAATGAAGACGCATCCTATATTTTCTATTCTGAAAGTTTTGGTTAAAGATTATGAAGTGTATTCAATGCAGTACTGAGAATAATCTCAAAGATCGCGAAGCAAATTCGGGACGTTGTAAAAGTTGCGAACACCCTTTCGCATTTGAACCAACCGAAATAGAACCTATTCCATTTACCGATTTATTTTTTGAAAAAATTCTCTCTACACTCTCTGTTGATCGTACTCTCTTTTTTACCAAGGAACAATTCTTTTATTTTTTAGAGAGACGCTTGCGAGGTAAAATAGTCGATTCTTGGATGGCATGGATATCATGGATAATATCGGGGATGGGATGGGCAATATCGGGAATTGCGATCGCTTTCTCTTGTATATTATCTCTTCACCTTGAAGTTGGATATGAGCGTGCTATTATTGTATTCTGTTTGCTATCTGGAGTTCCTGCTATAATTTTCTCATTATGGCGACGTACAAAGTCCCCAGTCATATCTTTTAAATGGCGTAAATTTTCTGCAAGACTATTAATATTTTTTGGAATTTGTCTTGTTAGTATAGCAATTTTTTTCTTGTTCAATTCGTCTAGTTTTATTGATTTTTGGCAACTTGTGTTAAGCATTATTTGTGGAATACTCTCGATTTATTTAGGAATTATTCAAGAAAAACAAGCTAAAAAAATGATTCAAACATTAATCATTAAACCCGATCGCGCAGAAGAGTGGCTAACTCACTGGATCGAAGTTAACGGATCGTTAGAAAAATTATTACCTCCCCCTGAAACAGAACAAACTCTCGCAGAAATTAGCGATGAGGTGAGTAATTATAGTTTCGATCGCGCACTCATTTGCGACAGCGATGAAATTGCCCAATTCTTAATCGCCAATAATTTCCATTTTGAGCATAACTGTGCCGTATTAAGCGTTACAGGATATCCGCAAAATATCTTCCCTACGGTGATGCAAATGTTGCGAAGAAACCCCGATCTTAAAGTTTTTTCCCTCCATAATGCAACCCCTCAAGGTGTTATTCTTCCTCATACTTTGCGATCGCAATCAGAATGGTTTGCTGATACAACCGTAACCGTCTATGATTTAGGGATCACCCCCAAACAAATCCTCAAACAACCCGAAATATCTGTTTTTCGTTCTGTAAATTTGGTAGAAGAAGCCAAAAATTTATCCTCAGAGATTAAAGCACAATTATCCTCTGAAGAAATTGAGTGGTTAGAAGCAGGAAATTATGTTGAACTTGCTTCTTTCTCCCCAGCAAAACTTTTACGAATCATTACTCGGGGAATTGCTAATGCGAGTATTGGCGATCGCGAACTTTCTGAAAGCGGAGATTCTGGGAATTGGAGTGATGATGAGGATACATCTTATATTTATACCTCTGATAGTTTTGGTTAAGGTTTTTGCTGTTCTCGCAACCAATATTCTAAACTCACCAAAAGCCATAATTTGACCCCGTAGCGCTGCCAAATATCGCCGCGATAGTTCAACCACTCGCGCATCAGTTTCTGGTTCAAATAAGGGGCGATCGCAGCACGACGATCTAACAGTAATTTCTTGGCAGATCGCTGCCAATGTTGATAAAACCAACGCTGTACAGGCACCATCATGCCACTTTTAGGACGTTGCACGATCGCAGGAGGTAATAAATCTTTAACTGCTTCTTTTAAAATTGCTTTTTCCACGGCTCCGGCTAATTTATACTCAGGAGGGATGCACAAAGAAAATTCAATAATGCGGCGATCGAATAGCGGCGATCGCCCTTCTAATAAAGCCGATCGCGTCAAATTATTGACTTTGGTTAAAATATGATCTGCACCTTTAAATCTAATATTTAAGGTCATTAAACGATTAAGATAAGCAGCATCAGAAGCAAGATATGTAGTAAAAACAGAAGGTTTATTAACAACAGCTTGGAAAATATCGGGTTTGAGAAGTTGCGGTAAATGTTCGGCACATTTTTGATACGAATTCAAATAAGCAGAAAGCAAATCCGTTTGAGTTGAATTATATAAACGATTGAGCAACATTGGCTGATTCTTTGGACCGCCAAAACAGGGATCTCCTCCTTCTCCATTGAGAATAACGCGAACATCTTCTCTTGCTAATTGTCCTAATAAATAATTGGGAACTGTTAAAGGATCGCCGATGGGATCGTCAAGATTTGCCATTGCGATCGGCAATTTTTCCCACATTTGCTGGGGAGTAATTTCAAGAATGCGATGTTCAGTTTGACAATGGTTAGCAACTAAACTGGAAAATTCCAGTTCATTTTGACAATCTGCACCAAAATGAATAGAATAAGTAAAGACTTGGCGATCGCAATATTGAGCCGCTAATGCTGCGATACAACTTGAATCTAAACCTCCCGAAAGATAAACCCCAACAGATTCATTTACAGGTAAATATTCTGGGACGATCTGATTGAGTAGCGATCGCAATTCTCTAGCACGATCTTCCCTTGATGCAGATGAAATATTCTCTTTTAAATCAAAGTAGGATTTTCTCTCACTTTCCGGTAAAAGAAGTATTGTTCCAGGACTTAACTCCCGCACATCCTGCCAAAGTGTCTGCTCTCCAGGCACAAAAGCCGTAGAAAGATAGTCCCGCAAAGCGACTAAATTCAAGGTTTGAGAATGCCAAGGCTGCAAAGTTGCCAAACGCGGTGCAATATAATAGGTTGAATTTTGTTGGGTGTAGTAGAGAGTTCGTCCCCCTGAAGCATCTCGCACCAACCAGAGGCGATCGCGCTCTTTCTCCCAAATTATAAAACTAAAAATTCCTTCCAATTTTGTGAGGCAATTTTCTCCCTCTTTTTCCCATAAATATGCCAAGATTTCGCTATCAGATTTGTTTTTTGTGATAGCTATTTCCGGTAAGAGAGAAGCGCGATCGCTGAACCAAATATCCCCAACCACCAAAAAACGACCTTGAGGACTCCAAACCGGTTGTAAGGAAGAGGAACCCAGAAGCGCAAAACGATCGCGATCGATCCTACCCCAAACCGCGCACCAAGAGGGATGTAGCATTACCATTGCCATTGACGTTTTAATAACTGCTCTGCTTCCTCACTTGCCACAGGGGGAGAAAAGTAAAATCCCTGACTGTATTCACATTTAATCTCTTCTAAAACAGACAACTGTTCTTGAGTTTCCGTTCCTTCCGCAATTGTATCCATCTTTAAACTATGTGCCAAGGCAATAATCGTGCGAACAATTGCTAAACTATCCTCATCTGCCAACATCCGACCAACAAACGAGCGATCGATTTTAAGAGTATCAATAGGCAATTGATGCAAACGTTCCAAACAAGAATATCCCGTACCAAAATCATCCACCGAGAGCCTAATTTTCAAATTTTTAATTTGTTCCAGAAGTCCAGAAGTTGCTTCATAATGCTCCATCATAACTCGTTCTGTCACCTCCAAACGCAGACTTTCTTTAAGTAAACGATTCCCCTTTGTGACTTGTCGCAAGCGTTCCATAATACCAAATTGGGATAATAATGCTCCCGAAGCATTGACGCTCATAGTGAGGGGAAAATCCGAAATTTTCTGCCATTTTCCTAACTGTTTGCAAGCCTCACCTAAAACCCACCAATCGATAAACCCGATCAATCCCGTTTCTTCTGCAACCGGAATAAAGTCTCCTGGGGACATCCATCCTGTCGATGGGTGCAACCAACGTACCACCGCTTCAAATCCCGTGATGCACCCCGTGGTCATTGCTACAATAGGTTGATAAAAAACGCTAAATCCTTCCCGTTTGAGAGCTAAACGCAAATCCGTCTCTAACTGGAAGCGACCGACCGCTTGTTCGTACATTTTAGGCTCAAAAATCGCATAAGAAACCTTGCCAGCCTTACCTTTGTACTTAGCATGATTCATCGCCGTATCTGCTGCCTGTAGTAAAGTTTCTGGCTTCTGTTCCGCTAAAAGAGGGGAATCTACGATCGCAATACCAATACTTACCGGAGAAAATAACTCCTGTCCGTCTACCTCCAAAGGTTGTGAGAGTTGTTCTTGAATATATTGGGCGATCGCGGCAGCATCTAGAGGAGTATGAATGTTCATCAGGATAGTTGCGATCGCCTTATCTCCCACCCGCGCTACCGGTTCGACCAAATTTAAACAAGTTTCCAAACGGTCTTTAGTGGCCAACATTAACCGATCCGCCAAACGATGACCGAGACTGTACTTCACCGTACTAAAGCGTTCCAACTGCAAAAATAATACCGTAAAAAAGCCCGTATTTCCGGCGCGAGTTTGTAGGAGTTGCTGACTGAGGCGATCGAGAAACCAAGTCTTGTTGGGAAGTTTAGTGCGGGTATCATAAAACGCATACTGCTGGAGTTGTTCCTCCATTTGCTTGCGCTGAGTGATATTCTGAGTCACGCTCATCCCCCCTTCTATTTCTCCTTTTTGATTGAAAACCGGAAGGGCATAAGTTAAATAAATGCGATCGCCCAAAGGCAGTTCCGTTGTGACGGGCATTCCCGTTAAAGCCTCGCGATATAGGGGTTCTAGGATATTATAAGTCTCTTCCGACACCACTTCCTGTAGCGTTTTTCCCTCAATTTCTCGAGCATTGCGTCCCAATCGACCCACTTCCATCCCTTCTGCCAAAGTATAGCGCAAGTCCTTATCGTAGAGAACAACCGCGCCATTGGGAAAATTACTGGCCAAAGTTCGATATTGTTCTTCTTTGTACTTGATCGCTTCTAAAGTGCGCTGACGTTCGGTAACATTTTGCAACAGTGCCAGCCTAACAGGTTTCTCGGCAAAAAGAAAAGGAAATACATCAATTTCCACTTCCATAATCGAACCATCTTTACAATAGTGCTGCCAAATTCCGGGAACATTTTCACTTAAAGTAAAAGGGGCGATCGCGATATCTTCAGGAGAGCGAATATCTTGGAGAGTCATCTTCAAAAACTCCTGCCGAGAATAGCCGTAAGCCTCAATAGCAGCATTATTTACATCCAAAAATGCCATTGTGTCCGTATCGTAAACCCACATAGGTTGAGGATTTTTTTCAAAAAGGGTTTGATAGCGTTGCACTAAATCTTCCAAGGGGGCAAGTTTTTTTTCAGCTTCTCTCGTATAAAGCTGTAAGACCTTAAAGAACAAAATGCTGGTAATGAGAACATAGAAAATCCCCGCAGCGAATTGCCAGACCTCAATTTGCCCGGGAGTTTTAGCGAAAGCCAAGAGAATATTGTCAGACAAGAAAACCCAGAGACTGCTAAAGATGACATAAAAGCCGACAATGTTGCGCGTCAGTTTGGCATTCCTGACAGATTCGTTTTTCATAACTTATTTTTGAGGCGCAATTAATACCTCGTTCACCCTTAATAAATCGTTGAGCCGCGCAATAGGGAAAATTTCCCTTCTGGCTAACTCGACTATTATATATCGGCGATCGTAGCCTGATACCAAATCTGAGTTCCCTAAGCTATCTTAGTAGGGTAGGCTGACCTTGCCAGCCCACCCTCACTTTTACTCGAACTCACCGCTATGAAAAAAATTCTGCTATTTTGCCTTTTTATCATCGGCATTAGTTTTGCCTTATGGAACTTTAAGGGTCTAGCCAATCGAGGAGAATATAGCTCCATTGTCCTAGACTTTCAAGATAATGTCTCAAAAACGGAAATTCTTCAAGAGTTGGATGCGATCGCCAGCACCTATAACGTAAAACCCCATTTAAACAGCGAATTTTCCCAAGGCGTTTACATTCTCGAAGGAGACAAACAAACCCTCAAAGCCCTAAAAAAATCCAAACTAATCAGATCCGCCACAGAATACATCGAACCCAACTACATTTATCACACCCTCGAACGTCCCAACGACCCCGATTACAACAAACAGTGGAACTTTCAAAACATTAACATTGAGGAGGCTTGGGCGGAAACGAAAGGAGATGGAGTCGTCGTTGCGGTGATCGATACGGGAGTGAGTAAAGTCCCAGATCTGAAAGAAACCAAATTCGTCAAAGGCTACGATTTTGTCAACGATAAAGTTGATGCTGGGGATGATGTCGGCCACGGCACCCACGTCGCGGGAACCATCGCCCAATCCACTAATAATGGTTATGGGGTCGCCGGTATTGCCTACGAAGCCAAAATTATGCCCATTAAAGTCCTCTCCGCTAGTGGAGGAGGTACCGTCTCCGATATCGCCGAGGGCATTCGTTTCGCCGCCGATAATGGCGCGGATATCATCAATATGAGCCTAGGGGGAGGCGGTGAAAGTAAACTCCTCGAAGATGCCATCCATTATGCCTACGATAAAGGCGTTGCCATTATTGCCGCCGCCGGAAACGAAAATCGCAATTCATCCTCCTATCCCGCCCGTTATCCCCGCGTCCTGAGCGTTTCTGCTCTCGATCCTGCGGGACTTAAGGCACCTTATTCCAATTATGGGGCAGGGGTTGACATTTCCGCACCAGGGGGCAGCGAACAAGGTAAAGTTTTGCAAAATACCATTGACCCCAGTACCGGAGAAGCGGTTTTTCTTGGCTTTCAAGGCACTAGCATGGCATCCCCTCACGTTGCAGGGGTTGCGGCCTTGTTAAAAGCTGAGGGCATCGATAGCCCCGCAGAAATTTACGAGATTCTCAAACAGTCCGCCCGTCCCGTGGAAGAAGATGACTTAAATCACTTTGGTGCGGGACAATTGGATGCCGGTGCCGCCGTTAAACTGGCGATCAAAGGACAGATTACCTTTAAGGACTTCTTCCGATGGTTGCGAGATAATGGCTATTTGAATCTGCGCTTCTGGTTTGATGGGGGCGCGATCGCCTTACTGCCAAAACTAGGGATGGTGATTGGTTCTTATCTTCTTGCTTGGCTATTACGCAACTATTTCCCCTTTAGTTGGACTTGGTGGTTGAGTAGTGGTTTAATCGCTGGAAGTTCGGGAATCTTTTTCCTACGCGGATTCTACATCTTTGATTTACCTCAAGCGCCTTTCCGTGTTTTAGGTAGTTCTATACCTGAATTAGGAACAGCAATTCAAGGGGGTTCGACTTTAAATCCTCTCTTTGCCAGTATTTTAATTCCGGCGGGTTTAATTGTCCTATTCCTCGGTCATCCTCATTGGAAATGGTTCTCTATTGGTACAACTTTAGGCGTTGCATCCTATTTGGCGGTGAGTGCGTTTCTCTCTCCTGTGGTTTGGGGAGTTGGAGGGGGAATTTCCGCCTCAATTTTCCTTCTTGTTAATGCTGTTCTCTGTGTTATTTTAGGACGATTTATTATTAAGGGAGAAGTTCAAGGCATTTAATTAAATTGATTGAAAAATACTTGAGAATAGAGGGGATGAATGTTCATTTCCTCGATTTTTTCTTTTTGTAAGACTTTCAAAAATGCAGTTGGGAATCTGGCGATCGCTCTGAAATTTTTAAGGTTTTAGATATGGATCGTCTTTGGGAGGATGAAAACCACCGATCGCCCATTGTTTGCGAGAGTTTTGAATAAACCGATCGCTACGGCGCTCATCGTTGAGATCGAGGCGATCTCAAGTTGCTCGACCAATGTTGGTTATACCAATAACTTGCATACCATCCGCAGTCCAAATAAAATTATCTCTCCAAGCATCATTACGAGGATTAAATAAGCGAGTTTCTTCTTTGGTTTCGGGATCGATTCCAGTTGTAAAATTATAGCGCCTTTCATTACAACGCCGACAAGCAAGAGCTAGATTATCAAATTGATTTGTGCCTCCTAGAGATTGGGGTTGAAGATGATCGATAGAAAGAGGCGATGCGCTGAGAATTTCAGGATAGTGACAATATTCACAACGATATTTTGCACGTTGTCTTACCTTTTCATACAAAGATTTAGAGATCGGCATTCGCTTGAGCGGCAATGACAGCATTAATATAGCTAAAAATGTTATCCAGTTCGGCGATCGCTTCGAGTTCTACAATCTCTTCTGAATCTAAAGTATTGGCTTTTTTCTTCTCGATAAGTTCTTGCATTCGCTGCCCGAGTTCTTCTGTAAATTTAAACAAAGTGAGATTATTAATTCGTTGAGTTTGAATGCCTTTAGGAAGCAAGCTAGAAGGTTTAATCAGAGTTACCGTCATAGTTTGAAAAATCTTAATGTACTCTAAATTATAGCATCTGAGCATCGATCGCTATCTGAGAGAAGGAGAAAAGCAGTTTGAGGTATTGCAAAAATCTTTGCGGGAGAGATACCCGGAATTTTATCAACGACTCAAAAAAGCAGGTGTACCATGATTTTGCTACAATTGAGAACAGAATCGATAGTTAGTTTATCAGGAGAGTAATTATGACAATCTCGCTTGAAATTGCACCAGAACTAGAAAATCAATTGCGACAAACAGCAGC
Source organism: Spirulina sp. 06S082 (assembly GCF_034932145.1). Taxonomy (NCBI): domain Bacteria; kingdom Bacillati; phylum Cyanobacteriota; class Cyanophyceae; order Spirulinales; family Spirulinaceae; genus Spirulina; species Spirulina sp. 06S082. The sequence goes on from NZ_JAYGHV010000013.1 coordinate 25,530, forward strand.
AAAAAATGGAACAACTCTAGAATCTTATCTAACCGAGTTAATCCAGCGCGATCTAAAGTCTTGTGAAGAGATAGGTATCAATTTACCCAAAACAGAGGCAGAACTACTCGCGCAAATTAATCTTGGATTATCAGAGGAAATGTGGCAGAAATATCATCTCCTTCTCGATAAGCGTCGTTCTGAAATATTAGAACCGAACGAACAACAAGAATTGATTGAGATTAGCGATCGCATTGAACGGGCAAATGCAAAACGTATTGCAGCTTTGGCTAAATTATCGCAAATTCGAGGAGTTGAGATTGGCATTTTGATGGAAGAGTTCGGAATTAAAACGCCATCTTATGAGTAAATCTTCAATTAGTTCTAAAATTAAACAAATTGTTGCAGAACGGGCTAATCAATGTTGTGAATACTGTCAAAGTCAATTACGTTATTCTCCCGATCCGTTTTCAATAGAACATATTATTCCCGTGATTCGCGGCGGAACAAGTAATCTTGATAATTTGGCACTTTCTTGTCAGGGTTGCAACAATCGAAAATACACGAGTATTGCTGTCAACGATCCAGTGACTGGGGAAATGGTCGCGTTATATAATCCTCGCCAGCACCAATGGCAGAAACATTTTACTTGGACGGATAATTATTCCCAGCTTCTCGGTCGATCGCCCATCGGTCGCGTCACTGTGGAAAAATTGCAATTAAATCGCGAAGGTGTTGTTAATTTACGAAAAGCATTGCGATCGCTTAACGAACATCCTCCTAATTTTAAGGAATGAGCGATCGCAAGTCTTTTTCTATTTTTCTTTTTCTCTCTCTATGGACATCTGTAAAAATGAGAGCTAAACTGAAAACGATAGAGAGTAAAATGTGAGAAAAAATGGTGGCATTGAATGCAGGCGATCGCAAGCAATTGATTGCGTTGTTGAAAGACCTTCCGGAGTTGGAAGATGAGCGATCGCGTCAGGAATTCTTAGAGTATGTTGATTTGGGGGACTTTGTTTCTAAAATCGATTTATCTGGCAAACAATTTGTTGCAGTTAGTGCAATTGTTAGATATTTATCACAATACGGTCGTTTGCGGAGTAATGGCTGTGAAGCATTAGGAATCTTTCTGGACGGTCTCAGGGATTCTGTGGGAGGAGAGAATGGCGCTTTTTTAGAAGCGTTGTTGACAAAGTATAACATGATGACTCCGACGGTAATGACTCCGGTTGTCGCTCTTCCTCCGATTGTTCGCTGGGAAGGACAGGAACAACCAGAGCAAGTTTATGAGAAGATAATTGGGGAAAATACCCTGCGTCCTATTGCTTTTTTACAGCAGGGTTTAGATGTGGCGCAATCGGTTGCTTATATTGGGGTGCGAGGGGATGGGAAACAATGGTCGGGGACGGGATTTTTAGTGGCTGAAAGTTTACTATTAACGAACAATCATGTTTTGGAAAAGCGAGAGTTATTATCAGGGGCAATTTTTCGCTTTAATTATGAGGAGAATTTTCGCGGGGAAGCGCAAGCAGTTGATGAGTATCGCGCCAAGGAAAAGGGGATTTTTCAGACGAATTCAGACCTTGATTATACTTTGGTGGAGTTAGAAAATACACCGGGTCGAAAATGGAAATGGTTGCGTTTGAGAGAGAGAGAAATTCGGCGCAATAATCGCATTAATATTATTCAGCATCCTGGCGGACAACCCAAACAAATTTCGCTGCAAAATAATTTCGTGCAGTATATTGGGGAAAATGTCGTACAGTATGTGACTTCAACCTTAAATGGATCTTCGGGATCTCCTGTGTTTAACGACAGTTGGGAGGTTATTGCAGTACATCATGCAGGAGGAGATATTCCCGAACCAACGACGCAACGGCGATATTTCCGGAATGAAGGCATACTAATAGAAAGGATTCTTGCGGACTTACCTTCCGATATACAGGCAAGATTGAATGATTAATCTGAATCAAAAAGATTATAAAGAATTAATCGGATTACTCAAAGAACTTTCAGATTTGGAGGATGAGGAATCCCGTCAAGCCATGTTAGTGTATGTTGGTTTGGGTGACCTTATTCCTCAAATTAATTTAGCTGGGAAGCCATTTGTAGCTATCAGCAAAATTTTTAAATATCTTTCAAACTATGGAAGCAAGGATGGGTGTGAAGTTTTAGGAATATTTCTTGAGGGTCTCAAGGATTTTGTCGGGGATGAGAAAAAAGCCTTTTTAGATTTGCTGTTGGTGAAGTATAACATGATGATTCCTCGGGTTTCTCCGTTGCCCGATCTTCAGTCAAATTTAGGGGAATGGGGAGAGGAAAGATTTGATTTTCAAGAGTGGGATGGAGGAGTTGCTTCGAGAATCAGTGCTAAGATTACTCGCTGTCCTTTTGTGTTACCTCAAGCAGATGTTTCGACATTTACGGGAAGAGAGGAA
>NZ_JAYGHV010000014.1:0-27535 GCF_034932145.1 Spirulina sp. 06S082
GGATGGGGAGGATGGGGAGGATGGGGAGGATGGGGAGGATGGGGAGGATGGGGAGGATGGGGAGGATGGGGAGTACAGAGGCAAAGTCTTGGTTTAATCAAGGGAACGATCGCTACAGGACAGGGGATTTTTTAGGGGCGATCGCCGCTCTCTCGGAAGGAAATGGGGGACGGGTACTATTGCCCCCCGAGTTGGCGAGTTTAAGCGATCGCCATTTCCAACATCCCTACTATTGGGCAGGTTTTACCGCGATCGGTTCCCCCTGGTAAATCAATTCCAATTACCAAAATTTTGTTGGCGATCGCCCCACTCAGAGAATTTGTTAAAATGTTAACTAAATCCCATCAACTTGCTAGAATGGTAAGACAAAAAAACTCATATCAGTAATTTCGCAAGAGGAGCGAGGAGAATGAAGGGGGGATGGGAGGAGATGCGATCGCACCTTTATTCAATTTTAGCCGGACTTGCGGTTTTAGGTTGGAATTCTTCGGTTTGGGCAGGGAGTATCACCCCTGAAGCAGGAAACGGGACTTCGGTGACAATAGAAGGAAACCGCTTTGATATTGGTGGCGGCGAGATGTCGGGGGACGGGAAGAACTTATTCCACAGCTTTGAAGAATTTGGCATCGATGCGGGACAAATTGCCAATTTTCTTTCTGCACCCAGCATTCACAACATTCTCGGTCGGGTGATGGGGGGAAATCCCTCAATTATTAACGGTTTAATTCAGGTTACGGGAGGTAATTCTAACTTATTTCTCATGAATCCGGCGGGAATTGTATTTGGTGGGAATGCGAGTTTAAACGTGCCAGGAGATTTTACGGCTACGACAGCGACGGGAATTGGATTTGGTGACAACTTTTTTAATGTTTGGGGAGAGAACAATTATCAAAACCTAACGGGAAATCCCAATAGTTTTGCCTTCGATTTATCTCAACCTGGAGCAATAATTAATGCTGGAAATCTGAACATTACCGGAGGAAATTTAACCTTATTAGGAGGAAGCGTCCTTAATACCGGAACCCTGACAGCATCGGGTAATATTAACATTGCTGCCGTACCGGGAACGAGTTGGGTGAAGATTTCTCAACCGGGAACTATCCTGACCTTGGAATTGCCAAGCGATCGCATTCCCTCGGATTTTTCTCCCTTAGATATTCCCGAATTATTAACCACTCCCATCGTGCAGAATACCACGCAAATAACGGCAAAAGACATCGAAAATGCCGAATTACCCCTCAATTTTGGCGATGTCTCGATCGCCGGAGAAATAAGGGGAGAAATGGTCAATTTAGCGGCGACAAATCCGGTGCGGGTTGCGGTGTCGGAGAGTCCTTGGGTGAGAACGGGAAACGGGGAATATAGCGCCCCCACAGTGACTTTATTTGCCGAAGATTTAAACGTTCCCCTAGATTATATCTTTATTGACAGCAGCATCGAAGATTACCAAACTTTACTTTATGGGGGTAAAGAAGGAACGGTTTCCGTTGTTATTACGCCAGAAGAAAACGGCATTTCAGTTATCAGTAACCAGTTATCAATTATCCCTGAAGCGGGAAATAAAGTGGAAGAAGTGCATATTGTAACAGAAGGGAATGAGGGGAATTTCTGGTTGGGTAAAGATTTTGTGAGTGCAGAGAATATCGACCAATATCGCGAACAATTGCAACACTGGCGCAGTGGATTAAGTGCCAGTGCAGATATTTTACTCTATAGTTGTTTTACGGCTTTGGGAGAAGCAGGAAATATTTTGATATATGCGATCGCAACCGAAACGAGGGCAGATGTCGCAGCCTCTACCAATTTAACCGGAAATGCTACCTTGGGGGGAGATTGGATATTGGAGAAAAGTACGGGTAATATTGAAGCCTCCCTCGGGTTTACCCCATCGGTTTTAGAGAATTATCAGGGAAGATTAGCGGTTTATACCGCAACCAATGGTAATGATACGGGATCGGGATCCTTAAGAAATGCGATCGGACTGGCCAATGGAGATGCGATCGCTGACGAAATTCGCTTTAGTGGCGTAACGTCGGTCAATTTGACTTCAGGATCATTAGGGATTAATACAGGAAACTTAAAAATCACAGGAGGCAACACTAATGTAACGATTCAGCGCAGTGCAGCTACCGAGTTTCGTATTTTTAATGTCACCGGAGGAGTGACGACAACTTTTGAAAATCTAACCATTCGCAATGGATCGAATGTGATGATGCCAGCCCAAGGAACTGGGGCTGGCATTAGTTCTAATGGTATTGTCAATCTCATTAATGCTACTGTTTCGGAGAACTCGAGTCATTTTGGAGGGGGCGGCGTTTATTCGGGAAGCACAGTCAATCTCATTAATAGTACCGTTTCCGGTAATTCGAGTAATTTGGGAGGAGGAGGTGGAATTTTTTCTGGTGGTGCCGTCAACCTCACAAATAGTACAGTTTCAAGCAATTCAAGCAACAATCAAGGAGGGGGGATAAAAGCAAGTGATAATGTTATTCTTATAAATAGCACGATATCGGGGAACTTCAGTAGTGGTGATGGCGGTGGTATTTTTGTCAGTACAGGGGGAAATGCTTCTTTGACGAACAGCACGGTATCCGGTAACTCTAGTAATAATAGTGGTGGCGGTATTTCTGCGAGATCGGGAACAATTTACAACAGTACGATCGCTTTCAATGTTGCCGATGCCGATAATAACGGTACGGGTAACGGTGGCGGTATTTACCGCGACGGCACGATCGGAACTTTGACGATTGAAAATACCATCGTTGCTCAAAATAGCGATCGCGGCGGCGAAGCACCGGATTTAAGTGGCACTTTCAATAGCATCCAGTACAGTTTTATCGGCGATGCAACTGGAGCAACCCTCAACACCGATACCAATAACATCAAAGGAGTTGATCCTCTGTTAACTCCCCTTGGCAACTACGGCGGCGACACCCAAACTCATGTTCCTCTCCCCGGCAGTGCTGCCATCAATGCCGCCAACAACGCAACGGCGACTGCGACCGACCAAAGGGGCAACAGTCGCGGGATTTCTAGCGGTCTCCCCGATATTGGCGCAACAGAAGTCACCGCCGATCTCAGTTTCGCACAAACCACTTCTCCTCTAATTCTCACTCCAGGGGGAGAAGTCACCTTAACCCTCAACCTCATTAATAACGGCCCCGATGCCATCGGTGGCATTTCCCTTAATGTTTTTCTCCCTGCCAGTACGACCTTTAAAAGTGTCACTGTCCCCCAAGGTACTTACGATCTAAGTACGGGATTTTGGGATGTAGGTATTTTAGATGGTAGTTTTAATACAGTTTCTCAAGACACGACAACGGCGCTCTCTCTTCTGGCCAGCCTCGATTTTTTGACTGACTCCGTTCTCAATCTTGCTGATGTTACTCTTTCTGTCAGTAACTTAACCCTTGTTGGAGAAGATCCCAACCCTAATAATAATCAAATTCCCCCCACTTCCGAACTGTTAATTTTTGATGGTACCCGTTTCCTTTACCTGCAACAAGGTCAACCTTTACCCCTTGTCAGTACTGACACTCTGGGAGAATTAACCGTTGATTATCTCTTTAGTGATGATTTTACGTCTTATGACGATCTCTTTAGTGATGATTTTACGTCTTATTTCGGAGTCGAAGATGTTGCGGGAATCACTTTAGAGGAAGTTCAACGTTACTTAAAAGAAGCTGAACGGCGTACCGGACTCCGCCCCGCCATCATTTATGCCGTTTTTTCCCCCGCCTCCATTACCCCCGTTACCGAGAACAGTCCGGGCTTGGTAGTCCACCCCGAGGATACGGCATTCATGCGTTCTCCAACTCCCAACCCCCACGATCGCCTTGAACTTCTCCTCATTCTCCCCGAAGGCAACCCCATCCACAAATCCACCACCGCCACCCGCGCCGAAGTCCTCAAAGTTGCCACAGAACTGCGCCAAACCGTCACCAACCCCCGCCGTCCCTCTGCCTACCTCGAACCCGCACAACAGATGTATCGTTGGTTATTAGAACCCCTCGAACCTAACTTACAAAATGCTAATATTAAACATCTTAGTTATATCCTCGATACCGGCCTTCGCTCTATTCCTCTGGCTTCTCTCCACGATGAAGAAGACTTCATTCTCAATCGCTACAGCCTCAGTTTAATTCCTAGCCTTGCTCTCACGGATTTGCGTCCCTCGTCTCTCCCCGGTCAAAAAATTCTGGCAATGGGTGCCTCTCAATTTACCGACCAAGAACCTCTCCCCGCCGTTCCTCTGGAATTATCTGCCATTACCGAACAAATTGGGCAGGGAGAAACCTATCTCAATGAAACCTTTACCCGCACCAATCTCATCAAAGCCCGAGAATCAATTCCTTTCGGTATTGTTCACTTAGCTACTCACAGCGAATTTCTCCCCGGACGGCCTTCCGAGTCCTACATTCAACTTTGGGATGAAAAACTCACCCTCGACGAATTGAAGGAACTGGGTTGGGATTTACCCACCGTTGAACTCTTAGTTTTAAGTGCCTGTCGTACCGCCTTGAACTCTCCCGAAGCGGAATTGGGCTTTGCGGGTTTAACCGTCGCATCGGGGGTCAAATCGGCGATCGGCAGTCTCTGGTATGTCAGCGATCTTGGCACTTTGGGATTGATGCTAAACTTTTACTCGCAATTGCAAGAATCTCCCTTTAAAGCCGAGGCATTGCGTCAGGCGCAACTCTCTCTCCTTCGCGGTGAAACCCTTTTACAAGGAAGTGAATTGCTGGTCAATGGCGATCTCTTTCCCCTGACCCCAGAATTGACCCAATTGGGAGATATTCCTTTATCCCATCCCTATTATTGGAGCGGTTTTGCTTTAATTGGCAATCCTTGGTAAAAGGTGCGATCGCGCTTTTTTCTGATCATCCCACTGCACAAGCACTCATATTCACCAGAGAAGGATGCTATCTTTGGTAAGCGTTCTGAAGTCAAAGATAACCGCGATCGCTATGCCAATATGGAGGTCAGTTATCTTTTGCAACGCATCGAATCCTATCAAGGATTGGCAGTTTTGACGACTAATTTAAAAACGGCGATCGATCGCGCTTTTCTGCGTCGCATTCGCTTTATTATTACATTTCCTTTTCCCGATACCCAACACCAAGGACAAGTTTTACCCAAAATTGGTATGGTATTAGAAAAGGTGAATGAGGAGTCCTTCTATTATGCCCATAAGCGAGGTTAAACGTTTATTTCAAGCCTCCCAAGCTAATCCCGAACTCAAGGAGGAGATGAATAAAGCCCCCGATGAGGAAACTTTTGTTCATTGGGCGAATTTATTGGGATATAATTTCACTCTAGAGGAATGGAAGCAAGCAACGGGATTTACGGTTGAAGAGCAAATTAATCAGAATTTCCGAGATATTCCGGGGATTTAGATACTATTTAGGATTGCTAGAGATTTTTCAGGGTTAAATCTCGTAGAAAATAAAAGCGATCGCTTTGGGGTTATCCTAATGAGGCGATCGCAGAAAAGGGCGCAGGCACTACATCCCTAGGGAGTTTTGCGATAAAATAATAGAAATAACATATTTGTACAAAACTTAAATAAATTTTTGCTCGCTTTTGAAGAATTGACAGCGTAAAATCATGGCATCAAACAATATTAACTCGGCAATGGAAACCGCAAAATCTTCTGCTAACCCCCCCTTCATCTCGCCAGAAACTTTAGAGATGATGAAATTAGCAGAAACAGGTTTTTCTGAGTGGAACGATCCCGAAGAAGATATTTATTCAATTCTCACCCCCGATCCCACAATGGATAACTCTCGAATTGACGACAGCCAAGCCTTAATTGCCGAAGCCCATCGGGAATATAAAATGGGTAAAACGCAACAAGTCACTGTTGATGAATTAATGGCATCTTTAAACGATCCCGAAGAAGATATTGAGTACCCTGAATTTACATCCAACCCACAATCAACAATGGATAACTCTCGAATTGACGACAGCGATGCCTTAATCGTTAAAGCCTTTCTTGCAGCCCTCAGTCAACAAGATACCATCCCAGAAGGCTTACCCAATGACCTCCGCAAAATTGCCCAAAACCTCAGCCAAAATTTAGAAAAACTCTACACAATAGCCACAAAAATCCCTGAATTTGCAACTGAATACCATCGCGCTTACGATCTATTAAATACAGCATCCGCAGAACGGGGAATGGGATTAGATTTTACTCCCGATGACTCCTCTGTACCCACCCTTTCAACGACAATTGATAATAGCGTTCCCGATCCCAGCCAGCGTCCTAAAATGACAGAAGTATTAGCAAAATTAGAACAGTTTGATAATGAAACTTTAGCAAAGAAAACATGGGCTGTTTTTACGGCTTCCGATCCAGCAGAAGAATTAAAAAATGCTTTTAATTTCGGACAAATTGGTTTTTAAAAACAGAAACTCTAACTAATGGCCTCAGAACTTTCTTTAATTTATCCTACAATCGATCTATTTCTCTACGATCTGCGCGATGGTTTAGGAGATAGTCAAGAAGCAATAGATCGGAAACGCGAAACATTTTGGCGACGGCTTCCCAATGGCGATCGCGCTTTAGTCGAAAAAGAAGAAGAAAAAGAAGGCAGTTTTATCGAACTCCTCCCCAAAAAATATCAACCTTTACCAGACAATAAAAATGGATTTTATTACCCTGTCAAACTCAATGATACTTTAGCTTTACAAATCGATTATTCTGCTAATCTGCAAGGATCGACTCAACCTTGTAAAATTAAGACATTAGCAGAAAACAAAAAATTCATTATTAGCGATCGCCAAGGAAAGCCAGGCACATTAGGGGAAACTTGGTTAATTTGGGGACAATTAGCAGAGATCGACCAAAATCTAGAAGAAACGGCTAAACAATGTTATGCTGTTTTTTCTAACGAACCGTGGCAAAGCGATCTCAACAATAGAAGCCAGTTTAAACAAGCAGAATTATTTGAAATCTCGCCATTTTCAACACCATCTCTTAATTCTCATCCTTTTAATCATATTGTGATTTGTTTATTTCCTGCAAATTGTTCCCCTCAAGAGGTTAAAACCACTATCCAAACACTTTATCGAGAATTAATAAAATTCTTCTCATACTATCACAAAATACATTGGATTTATAACCAAAGTTCCCATGTCAAAAAAGACCTAAAAAATGCCTCTCGACAAATTCAAGAAACAGTCAAGAATCTCCCCGATCGCGTTTTACAAAAATCCGTAGATCTGCAAAAACTACAACAGAATTTAACATCAACCTTGACACTTTTCTCCGTTTATGCTTCCAGTCTCAGTACCTTAGAAGAATACAAATACGCGATCGCGGTTAATCTCGATAATTATGACAAATCACTGCAACGTTTAAACCTCACCAACCCAGGCAAAACCTCATCCCTATTTGAGCCATTTCGAGACTATGCCCGAGAAAAATATCAGCCTCAAATTACTACCGATTATAATAGCGCTAGTGCGAGTTTAACCCTGTTAGAAAATACAATTAAAACCATCGAAGGAATTATCCAACTCGAACAAACGAAACGCGATCGCCATCTCAATAAAACGATTTTTGTGGTTAGTGCTGGCATCGGAACCGCTTCCGCTTCTGCCTCTTCCGTTGCCAATTTTGCTGAAGATATTATGATGAATATTCATCCCCCTCAGCAACAACCTTTAACAACCGGATATTTATTACAGATTTATCTTTTTGCCCTGCTTCTCAGCCTGTTTGTCGGTTTTATATCCAGTGTAATTATGGGACTGTTAATGCAGTTTCCGTGGCGAAAGTAACCCCTTTTTGAAATTGATAAGTGCGATCGCAAAATTGTTATCAAGAATCTATCCTTAGTTTTATACACCTCCCGAAAAACTCGGGAGGTTGTTTTTTAGCAACAAATTAACTAGAGTGAATAGTGAATGCAAGTCCGATCTCTTAAATTTGCGGGTTATAAATTATGCTTGATTACGATGTCCTGTTCGATCGCATTGAAGAATTAGTTCTCTATCATTCCCCTAGCGGTGTTGAAGGGGAAATCGATGTTTTTCTGCGCGATCGCCTCACCCATTTGCAAGTAGAACATTGGCAAGATCGGGCGGGAAATATTATTGCGAAAATTCCAGGGCAAAATTCTCAAGGCGCGATCGCCATTACGGGACACAAGGATGAAATTGGCGCAATTGTGAAAACAGTGGACAGAAATGGTCGCTTAAAAATTCGCCCTTTGGGAGGGTCATTTCCTTGGGTCTATGGGGAAGGAGTCGTCGATATTTTAGGCGATCGCGCTACAATTCCAGGGATTCTCTCTTTTGGTTCCCGTCATGTTTCCCACGAATCTCCCCAAAAAGTCTTACAAGAAAGCGCACCTTTAGTTTGGGAAAGGGCGTGGGTAGAAACTAAATGTAATTCTCTGGAATTATCTCAAGCAGGAGTGCGACCAGGCACGAGGGTTGTGGTGGGGAAACATCGCAAGCGTCCTCTACGAATTAAAGATTATATTGCTAGTTATACCCTCGATAATAAAGCCTCTGTGGCCATTTTATTGGCTCTGGCAGAACGGCTCAAAAATCCTCTCCAAGATGTCTATTTAGTGGCTTCGGCAAAAGAAGAAGTCGGGGCGATCGGGGCGCTTTATTTCACCCAAAATCAGCCCCTCGATGCTCTTATTGCTTTGGAAATTTGTCCCCTTTCCTCAGAGTATCCCATTCAAGGGGGAGATATGCCCGTACTGCTCTCTCAAGATGGTTATGGGATTTATGATGAAGGACTCAATTTTGAATTACAAACCAGTGCCGATCTCGCCCATATTCCTCTCCAATTTGCCACCATTAGCGGTTTTGGCAGCGACGCATCTATCGCCATGAAATTCGGTCACGTCGCAAGGGCAGCTTGTTTGGGCTTTCCCACGGAAAATACCCACGGTTACGAAATCGCCCATTTGGGCGCGATCGCCAATTGTCTTGCTATCCTAGAAGAATATTGTCAACAGGGTGAGATGGAGAAAAAGTGAGGAAAATAGTCACGTTTTGGTTACTACTCGTCGTTAATTGCTTATTGCTTGTTGTTAAAGTTTCTCCCAAAGCAATTGCCCAGAATTTAGAACGCGCCTTTCAACAGGGAAATGCAGCCTATACTGCGGGAAATTATCCAGAAGCAGAGGCAATATGGCAGCAAATCTTAGAAATTTCTCCTAATAATACAGCAGCTTACGTTAATTTGGGTTTGGCTTTGATGGAACAGGGCAAACTGGAAGCGGCGATCGCCGCCTATCAAAAAGCTATTGAACTCGACCCTAATAATGCTTTAGCTTATAATAATTTGGGCAATGCCTTTAAAGCCCAAGGTCAGTTATGGGTTGCACTTTCTGCCTATCAAGAAGCCACTGAAATCGATCCTGAATTTGCTGTTGCTTATAGTAATTTAGGGGTGATCTTGCGACAAATAGGGCGATCGAGAGATGCGATCGCGGCTTACGAACGGGCGATCGAACTTGATGCTAATTATGCTCAAGCCTATAATAATTTAGGCAATGCTTTGCGAGATTGGGGACAATTAGATGCGGCAATTACGGCTTATGCGACATCTGTTCAACTCGAACCCAATGCGATTCGCTATCATAATTTAGGGGTTGCTTTAGCAGCAAAAGAAAACTACGATCGCGCCATTGAAGCCTATCAACAGTCTTTAAAACGAGATGCAAATAATATTGTAACTTATCTTCATTTGGGTTTGGCATTAGAAGCGATCGCCCGTCTGGATGAGGCCGTAGAAATCTATCAACAGGCTCTAGAAATTGACCCGAATAATCCTTATATTTATAGTAATTTAGGTAATGCCTTCAATAAATTGGCACGTTTTGATGATGCGATTTTGGCTCATCGTCGTGCGGTAGAAATCGAACCGAATGCCATTCGTTATAATAATCTTGGTTCTACCTTAGCACGACAAGGAGAACTAGAAGCGGCGATCGAGCAATTTAAACAGGCGATCGAACTCGATCCCGACTATCAGACTCCTCGTAATAATTTGGACGCTGTGACGCGATCGCTAGAAAATCAGTAACTATAAACCCATCTCTCTTGATTTTCTGAATTTAACCTCCCGAATCCTTCTATCAGGCTATCAGAGTGGAATAATTGACAAATATGATACAAATATGAGATAAATATAAAACAAATATGAAACTCAAAACAGTTTTTAACTATCGCTTCCTGATTTTTATTTTATTACTTGTTCTTATTTTAGAAAGTGTATTGCGTCTTAAATTTGGCTTAGGGAATCCTGTATTAAGTCAAACTGATTCAGCAACAGGGTATCGCTTTCAGCCCAATCAAAATATAACTCGTTTTGGCCGCAAAATCATTTACAATCAATATTCTCAAAGATCCGATCCCATTACTTCCCAAAACCCCAAAAATACTCTCAGAATTCTTATGGTTGGCGACTCGGTGTTAAATGGGGGAACATTAACCGATCAAACGCAAACTATTTCCGAACAGTTGGAAGCGCAAATAAAAAAGACAGGAATCAATACAGAAGTTTTGAATGCTTCGGCAGGATCTTGGGGCATTGGTAATCAACTCGGATACTTACAGAAATTTGGTACATTTGCAAGCGATTTGCTCATTTTACAAATTGGAACCCACGATTTAATTCAACCTACCAGTGTTGGCGATCGCGTCGGAATTGACCCCAATTATCCCGATCGCAAGCCATTTTTAGCACTACAAGAAATGTTTTCTCGCTATCTCCTCCCGCAAATTTCCCTGCGTTTGCATTTGCAACCTGCTTACCCAGAAATTCCGCCAACTTTAACCCCCGAGGAGCAATTTCACGAAAATCTCTTGCTGTTGGATCGTATTCTACAACGCGATCGCGCACTGCCAATTATTGTTCTTTTCACACCCAACCGCGTTGATGTCCTTCCTAATGCCGATCTTCCTACTTATAAAACCGAGTTTTTGCGGTTTTTAAAAACTCGTCATATCTCCTTTATCGATACTCACTTAGCTTGGTCGCGATACCCTGCAACTACTACAGAATCTTATTTTCGTGATGTAGTTCATCTCACACCCGCAGGAAATAGCGCGATCGCCAAACTTTTATTTGAGCAAATTTGTCAGCGCGATCGGTTATGTTCTTTATAACACATTCTTTATCAATTACTGATTATTGCTCAGAAGATTGAATTAAAATAGTCCCTTTTCCCGTAAAATTTAACTGTCTTTCTTCACCAGACTTTTTTAATCCGGCTAAACTCCCCACCGCAGAGAAAACATCTTTAATATATTCATAATCATAATGATAAGAAGGACTGGGTAAATCTGCCCATCCTAAAATAGCATCGGGATCGACCTTTGCAGGAGCCTCCAGAAACACCACAGGACCGTTAGAAGACGCAATTAATTGACCCGTTCCCAAAAAGGTTAAATAACCAGATAACGTTGATTCTTGACAGATTAATGAAGGAGAAAAAGCCAAAACTCGAGATGCTTTTACCGTCAAATGTGCATCTTCTAAATCATAAGACGCAATTTCACAAGCGCGATCGCCTAATACAAGTTTTCCTTGTCCTGTTACGACGACAAAATTATTCCCATAACGAGGTGTATTTAAAGACTCTTGTACAATCAAATCAAGCAGGTTTACTCCAATTGCTTCAAATCTTAACATTCCATAATAAGCAATCATTTTGCCTTTTGTAATAATCATTTGATTGACAACATTCAAACAATAACTATAATTATTGAGATTGTCGTTATCGGGTAAAGTTTCGTAGTTATAAATCATGGGTTTATCTCTCGTTCGTAGGCTTGAATATAAACCGTCCCTTGTCCGGTAAACTTGAATTGATAACTTTCTCCAGAAGTTTGACCGATCAATGTTTTCCAATTTACATCCGTTACCAACTGAGTTGTTAACATTCCTTTGTGGCCGAGATAAGCATTAGGATCGACAAATATAGGCTCTTTTTGCGTTACCTCAAGGGCGATCGCATCTCCTTGAGAAATAATAGCTACTTCACCAGATCCCGAAAATGTCGTTGTAAATAAACCTTGACCGCTTGCAACCCCTTTAATAATACCTTGTACTCCTCCTTGATTACCTTGAAAAATCGTTCCAGTTTGTAAGCGACTATCGTAAGCTAAAACACTATCAGTTTCAATATATAACATTTCTCCTCGTAGAAGAATAATCGTCACATATTTGCCATAATAACCATAACAAACCTTTCCCGTTCCTCGGGCCCGCATCACAATTAATTCTTCATTGGTTACTTCTCGCATGGCTAAACTTTGAACCCCACCCCCAGCAAGATAACTACGAGTAAAATTAATTTTTCCCGTATAGCAAATCATCGAACCGCGTTTTGCAAAAATTTCTTCTTTTGCCAGTGCGATCGCCAGCATTTTATAATTAACTAGGCTATAAGTTGGCATAATTTCTCCTGATAATAATTTATCTAAATTCTAGCTTTTTGGTCTTGGACGTTCTGCCGCTTGAATGTAAACAATTCCTTGTCCAGTAAACTTTAACTGATAGCTTTCTCCAGAATTTTCGCCGATCATTGTTTTCCAATTCACATCAAAAATAAATTCTTTTTGAACATTACCTTGATAACCGATAAACGCATCAGGATCGACACAAAAGGGATAAATTCCATTCACCTCAAATGCTAAAATTCCCCCTTGAGAAATTACGGCAACATGGCCAATTCCTTCAACCGTTGTTGTAAATAAACCTTGTCCTGATGTTGCCCCAGCAATTCCAGCAAAAGCAACATTAGTTTTCATATTTTTATCAAATGCTAAGAGACTATTACTTTCAATAAATACTTTTTCATTATTTAAAGGGAGAATGGAAATCTCTTGCGCTTTATTGGCAAAATACACAATTCCAGAACCCTTAACGCACATGAGTTCAAATTGTTCTGTTGTTACTTTACGTTTAAGGACTCCAAAGAGTCCTTCTCCCCCTAATAAAGCCTTTTCAAATTTAATATTTCCACTGCAAGCAACCATCGATCCGGCTGTTGCTAGGATTTCCTCGTTATCTAAAGCAACTTGGAGAAGGCGATCGTTTTTCAATGCAAAAGAAGTCATTTTTATAATTGATAATTTTAGAAATTAATCGTATTTTTTATTCCCTTTTCCTCGCAATAGGGCTACCGTGATGGTGAACGAGATACCATTTTTGTGCCATTTTCCGAAAGATATTCGTTGCCATCGATCGCGCTTCATAACGCTGCTTTCCCACAATTTGCATGACATTCTCCACCAGAATGATGTATGCGATCGCCTCTCCGATCTCAACATTGATAATTTCCGTTTCAATTTCGAGGTAATTGGTATTGCGAAAAATTTGTTCCCAAGAAGTGCGCGTATTCTCCCATCCTCGTAGGGTTTCCCGTCCAGGATGGATGCAAGAACACCATGTTCCTTGGGACCAAACCTCAGACATTGCACCAATATCCTTCTTCTCAAAAGCACGATAAAAGGTGTCATTAAGGGCAAGAATTGCTGTTTTTTCGTCCATTATTTTAGGTAATTGACAATTAGTAATCGGGAGAAAGCGATCGGAAAAAAGAGAAATTTCTCGTTTATCCTTCCTTCTCCCATTATTCCTAGATTAACCTACCGTTCCTGTTAAAGGAGAACTCGCACTTGCGTAGGCTTTAATCGGAATGCGTCCGGCTTGATAGGCCATGCGTCCGGCTTCTGCGGCCATACCCACTGCTTTAGCCATTGTAACAGGGTCTTTCGCAAGGGCGATCGCGCTATTCACCAGCAGGGCATCTGCACCCATTTCCATTGCTGCGGCTGCCTCACTGGGGCTACCGATCCCCGCATCGACGACCACGGGAATCTTTGCCTGTTCGATGATAATGGCAATATTGGCAGCATTTTTTAGCCCTTGTCCGGAACCTATGGGAGAACCTAAAGGCATCACCGTGACGCAGCCAGCCTCCTCTAAACGCTTGGCCAAGAGGGGATCGGCGTTGATGTAGGGTAAAACGGCAAAACCCTCTTTAACCAACTGTTCTGCCGCTTCTAGGGTGCCGATGGGGTCGGGAAGTAAATATTTAGCGTCGGGAATGACCTCGAGTTTGACAAAATTATTCTCTTCTTGTCCCAAAAGTTTAGCCATTTCTCGCCCCAAACGGGCAACACGCACAGCTTCTTCGACGGTTTTACAGCCGGCAGTATTGGGAAGCATCCAGATTTTGTCCCAGTCGATCGCCTCTGCGAGTCCTTCGTGACCAGGGGCTTTTGTTTGCACTCGTCGTACTGCAACGGTGACAATTTCGCAACCACTGGCCATGATACTGCGCTGCATGGTTTCCAGATTGGGATATTTGCCTGTCCCTGTCATCAAGCGAGATTTAAAGGTTCGTCCGGCAATGATTAAAGAATCGCTAGATGAGGCAGTTTGAGAGGGTTTAGGGCTGAGAATCGTTGCTGGTGACATGAAATCAATTATCAATTATCAATTATTAATTATCAATTATCAATCAAGAATTATTAATTATCAATTACTGATTACCGATTATCTAATTTGTCGCTGTAACTGGTCTTGTAAAGGTTGTTCGGGATCGATCGCTAAACCGATGAGATTTCCTGTAGCATCTGAGGGAACAAAACTGGCTGGAGAATTGGCAAAGAGTAGATAACAACTGCCACGAGGAAGAGTATTTATACTATTGGCATGAGGTGTTAACCAAACTAAGGGAAACTTTAAGGGAATTTCTGTCGTTTGTTCTTCTTGAATATAAGTAGCGGCAAGGGTTTCCAAAACAACGCGATTTCCTTGCACTAAACCTGTTTGTGCGGTCCACAATTGAACGCTAAATTGGCAGCGACTGGCGTAAAAATAAAGAGATGCTGCTGCAATTACAGCCCGTTCAAATTCTTCGGAGTTCCAAGCGGCACCACTATCTAAACAAATAATTACTTCTTTGCCACTGGTAATCACTTCGAGTTCTCTAACTTGTAGTGTTCCCAGTCTGGCGCTAGTTCGCCAGTGAATTAAACGGGTCGGATCGCCAGTACGATAGGGACGCAGGGCTTTTGTAATTCCTTCTGTTGCTGATTGATAGCGGCGATCGCTTTCATTTTGCAGTCTTTCTTCTCTCCCAATGGTATCAACAAGGGGACAATAACGCAGGGGTAAAACTTGCGGGTAAACAATGGCTTTTGCGGGGACTTTTCGACTGCGACGCGCCCAAAATAAACCCAAGGGAGTTGCGGTTCTCAGTTCTACTTCTTGCCAGCGATAAACGCCCCGTTTTTGGGTAGGATGATAATAGGTAATGCGCTGGGTTTGATGGGGAAGAATTTGCTCGATCGCCGTGGGTTTGGCTGTTCCGAGAACTGAAGGTAAAAGATCGTAGGCTTGTAGCAGCGATCGCGGACTATTGCTAGTATTTTCTATTTCTAGTTCTAATGTGATATTGTCTCCCGCACTAATCGGAGCAATGAGACGGCGACGTACCTTAATGTGAGAAAGAGAGCGCCCAGCTAGGACGGCACCGAGTCCCAATAAGGCGAAAATAATGCCGCTAATGGCATATAACCACCCGGCCATTGTATTAGTAGCTGCCCCAAAGAAACATAAGGCGATCGCAAATAAAACACCCCCAGAATAAGCGGGTTTCACCCAATGAGATTCTAACCAATCTAGCGTCCGTGTTATTATTTTGAACATGATTTCCGCGATCGCAATCTTTGCTTTTCGATTTTAACCGAAAAGATTGGGATTGCAAAGCATCAAATTGTTGTTAAGAAGGTTAGACAGCAATCGGTTCGCGGAATTGCCCCGTATTTCTCAAGGCATCTAAAAAGGCAAAAACAACTGGAGGATGCAGGGCATTTTCTAAAATTGAGGCTCCCAAAGTACGAGAGAGATGACAAGGTAACTTACAAACTTTAATATTAGCAGGAATGGGTTCCGCCGCCATGCGGGGTAAAATTGTTGCCCCTAACCCACGCATTACCATTGCGATCGCCGTAGAATCTTCTTGGATTTCGTAAGCAATATCAATGGGTACTTCCGACTGTTGCAAGCATTTGCGAATTCTGGCGCTACAACTGGCATGACGGGAGAGAATTAAAGGATAAGAAGCGAGTTTCTGCCAAGTGAGTTGAGTTTGTTTTTCCCGTGCTTGAGGCGGTAAAAGCGCAATATATTCATCTTCAACGATCTCCCAAGTGGAAAATCCTTCTCCAACTAAACATTCTGTGACTCCAATATCAACTTCTCTTTGTCTGAGGGCTTGTTCGATTTCATAAATTTCTCCGTATTCGGCGATATCGATTTGAATATTGGGGAAATGGCGATGCAGCCTGGCGATCGCCGAAGGTAATAAGTGAGTTGCTACGCTCCGGAAAGCAGCAATGCGAACTTGTCCCCCATCTAATCCTTTATCGCGATTGGCTTCTCGGGCGATTCCCTCCAATAAGTGTAAAACCTGCCGAGCCTGGGCGACAATGCGATCGCCAACAGGGGTGACTTTTGCCCCCTGTCGCCCTCGTTTAACCAGTTGTACCCCTAATTCTTCCTCAAGTTGCGCGATCGCGTGGCTGACTGTCGATTGAGACAAGTCTAATTCAAGAGCAGCCGTACTGAAATTTTGACAATCTGCAACCGCAACGAGGGCGCGGAATTGCGAGATTTTTAACTTGTAGGGGTTGATAGCACTCATGGGAAAGAGAGTAGGGAGTGGATAGTGGATAGTGGATAGTTGAGAGTAGGGAGTGGATAGTGGATAGTGGATAGTGGATAGTTGGGAGTAGGGGATTGATAACTATAATAGGTAGCTATTTTTTGCTATCTATCGATTTTATCGATAGAAGATATCTACGTTATGCTTTGAATATTAAGTTTTCTTCTTGCTATAGTCAAAGTATCAACCGCAAAAGACGGGAGCGAACATTGAATTATGACTAACTATAGCATTTCCACGACGCAACAAAAATTAGAGCGCATTTACAACCAAGGTGAAGCGAAAACGACTCAAAATGTTGAATTTAACTCAGGATTTCAGCAATTTCTGCAAGATTTCTTTGCTTTTCTCTCAGGTAGCGAAGAACCTCGCGTTTCGATCCGTCGCGATCGCACTGGAAACAAAGTGTACAAGGCTTACGATCCCGTAACAAATTCTTCATTTTCCAGCACCAGCGAAACAGAATTGAGAACCTGGCTAGAAGGACGCTACTATCATTAAAAAAAGATGCTAGAGCAACAACAATCTGTCGCTAACTCCGAAAAACTCAAAGGCTTAAAAATGCGATCGCGATCGGTTTTTGACTTTTGAGTTTTTCAGATTCTAGAACCAAAGCTAAAGCTAAATTGAGGATTCAAATCTATAAATCTCCTCACGCGATACAATAGAGGGCGATCGATAACGCATTCTTGAAACGATAATGGCAACAACCGACCTCGAAGAAGCCCCCGCAACAACTCCTGAACTCGATGACCTTCCCGATGATGTTGAAATGTCTCTCTTCGACCATCTCGACGAACTGCGATGGCGGATTTTCTCAAGTTTAATCGCGATCTTCATTTGTTGTATTGGTTGCTTTTTCTTCGTAAAACCCATTGTTAATCTACTGGAAATGCCCGCTCATGGGGTAAAGTTCTTAGAACTTACACCAGGAGAATTCTTCTTCGTTTCCATTAAGGTCGCAGGCTATACAGGTATACTGATTTCCAGCCCTTGGATTCTCTACCAAGTTATTCAATTTGTATTACCAGGGTTAACCCGTCGCGAACGTCGTCTTCTCGGTCCCGTCGTTTTAGGATCGGGAATTCTCTTTTTTGCAGGCTTGGCTTTCTCATATATTGCCCTGGTTCCCGCAGCCTTAAACTTTTTTATCAATTACGGTGCAGATGTTGTCGAACAAGCATGGTCGATCGATCGCTATTTTGAATTTATTCTTTTATTGCTGTTCGGAACGGGTTTAGTTTTTCAGGTGCCAATCCTCCAGTTAATTTTGGCACAATTAGGAATTATCAGTTCTGAGAAAATGCTATCGGGATGGCGTTATATTGTTCTTGCTGCCGCAATTTTGGGTGCAGTGATTACACCTTCTACAGATCCCATTACTCAGTCTCTTCTGGGAGGGGCAGTTTTAGTCTTATATTTTGGTGGTATCGGTGTTGTCAAACTGATTGGGAAATAATTTATGGAAACAAGAAAACGATCGCGCCGTGCGATCGTGAAAACAGTCCACATTGACCGCCGTAGAATTTTGTGATTACAAAACTTTATGAGTATGGGAATGTTGCTTCACATTATCTTCCGTTGAAACAGTATTTTCTATATTGAGAACTCGCTTCCGTTCGGTAGAATAATTAAAATCCTCTTTTTTGTTACCAAGGGGTATATGTTCTTTTGCTTTGGGATGACTCTTATAAGTACGAGCCGCCGCTAGAGTCCGTTCGACAAAACTTTCACAAAATTGAGCATCTTCCGGGAACTCTGTCGGTTTTTGTAGGGTTTCGGCTGCAAAAAACTCTGAGAGAGATTTACCGCAAACAAATTGGTAAGATGTAGGAATCCCTTTCAATAAGGCTTCTAAGGCTGAAGATGGAACTGGTTCTATAACGCGAACTTCTTCAATTTCGCCATCATTACGAATAAAACAAGTTGCCAAACCAAAGGCGCAATAATCTTCGGCAGAGATATCGGGGGCATTGGGGAATAACATCGTACTGGTCATAGAAAAATAAAAATGTGTTTCTAGAGGGGTTCTAGAGAATCATGGCATGAAGATGCGATCCATCTTACCAAGTCTCGATTCTTCTCTGCTAATTTTCTGGTAGAACCCCTTTATGCGGAATAAACCTTCAGGGCGGTGTAGAGATGTTTATATCTCGTGGCAGACTGGTTATTCTCTTAGCACAATTTAGTCCAAATCGGGACAGACTTAAGACTGACACAACAATTGAACAATTGCTAACTGTTCAAGATTAGAGTAGATTTATGAGAGCCGTGGAGGGCAACATGAATATTGATGACGTACCGAAACAAAATCCAACAATAGAAAACACGACTTCTGTACCCCTATCTCAGGGTGATTTTCAGTCTCTAGAGATGGGTTTAAACCGAAAAGCGTTAGATCGTCAACAACGCAGTCGCGTTTTAGAATCTGCCGATCGCGGAGACTATGACACGGCTATTGCCCTCCTTAGCGATTTATTAGCTCGTCATGCTGACAGTGCCATTGACTATAATAATCGCGGTTTGATGTATTTCCAATGCGATCGCTATGAGGAAGCCCTTGCCGATTATAACAAGGCACTCGAACTCGATCCCCGTTTGGATGGCGCTTACAATAATCGTGCCAATTGTTACGTTGCTAAAGGGTATTTAGGTGAAGCGATCGCCGATTATCAAATTGCCCTAGATTTTAACCCAGGCAATTTACGGGCATGGATCAATCAAGGGATTACCTATCGGGATCTGGGACTCTACGATTTAGCTTTGGAAAATTTCGATATTACACTGGTTTTGGGAAAACGTCTCAAAGGTCGCGTTTACGCGGAACGAGGTCGTACTTACCATTTGCGAGGAGATTGGAATTCCGCGATCGCCGACTACAATCGTGCTTTGGAACAATTATCCAATACTTTCTCTGCTCGTCGTTACAAAAAGCAAGTTGTCCTTTGGTTAGATGAACTATACGCTTGTATGATTGCTTAGTTAGTAGTTGATAGTTAGTAGTTGATAGTTGATAGTTGATAGTTGATAGTTGATAGTTGATAGCGGGGAAAATATTTAGTAGTGGGTAGTTGGGAGTTAACCAATTACCCATTATTAGTTTATCAATTAGCCAATTTTAGCCAGTTTTAGCCAGTTTTGGGGATGCGTTCGATTTGGGCATAACCGCTAAATAAAAGTATGTCTCCTTGGGTTTCCAAGCGATTGAGACGAAGCATAACCCCGTCGAGATCGAAGCGATCGAGGTCTACCATATCATCGAGAATTTCCACTAGAATCTCCATTAAAATTTTGGAAATTCCCTGTAAAGAATCGGGGACGCGATCGCCTTCAAATTCAGCCCCTTCAAAGGTGATGCGCCGACGTTTTGCCAGTCCCAAAGTACAGCTAAAACTAATGGGAACAATTTGATTGGTTACGTCAGCATTGGCAAAGAGTTGAATGCGGTTTTGAGGGAGGAGTTTGAGGTGAATATCGCGAAAAGAAACTGGCTGACCTCCTGATAAATTGGTTAAGCGGGAATCAGTGAGATTTTCTAAGCGCTTTCTGACTAAATCGGCGGTAAATGCACGATTGATATCAGTTTCACTTAATTTGACGATCGCCACTGCCTGGGTTGGCTGTTTGAGGGAAATTTGCCCCTTCAGAACCGAGCCAAAATCCAATGATACCGCATCTGTTTCAAAGGACATTTCTTGGGTACGAAAATCCTGACGAATGACCAATCCTTGACCAAACATTTTGAAACTGTCTACGGTGCCTTGCAATAATTTACTAGAAGGATTGCACCGTACTGTTACATCAACCAACTCGCTACGGGTAAAGAGGTGGCGAATGGTTTGATTAGCAACAGTATTGAGCAGGTTCTCTCCCCAATCCGTGCCGCGATTGTTATTCATTCCAACTAAACCACCAATCATTAGCCTTTATATGTAACGAAGTATTACTTTGTGTTGCCACGATTGTAACAAAATATTAAGGGTTCGACAACGATGCAGTCAGAACAGAGAAGGTAAGCAACAAAAAGGAGATCGGAAAAGAGGGGAAAACCTTAGAGGGAAAGCAGTAAAAGGCGATACCACAAAAATGCTTATGGATTAGATAAAATATCCTGTTCTTTATTTGTGGCTCAATGCTCCAGTTTCGTTAACGACTGTTGTTGCCATGCTCGATCTGGTACGAAATGCAGTTAATCAGTTGAGTTTCAGCAATGGGTTTTTGCAGATAGTCATTAACTCCGGCTTGATAGGCTGTTTGGGCGATCGCGCGATCGCTTTGAGCCGAGAGCATAATAATAGGCAAATGCTGCCAGTTAGGGTCGCTGCGAACGATCTGGCAAAGGTCTATGCCACTCAGTTGCGGCATTTTCAGATCGAGGAGTAAAAGATCGGGCTGAAATTGGCGCAGTGCCGGCCAGAATTGTTTGGGATCGTTTAAGGCGATCGCTTCGATATTATGGGTTTTTAAGCATTGCTGCAGCCATTGCAGTAAGTCGGAATCGTCATCAACCATCAGAACTCGCAGGGAATGGGGTTGAGATTGTTTTAAAGTTTGACAAACAATTTGTAGGGCGAGGGAGGGGGCAATGGGTTTGGCGAGAAAGCACCAGCCCCCTAAACGAGACGCTTTCACACGATTGGTCAGGGTTTCGCTGGCAGTGAGGATAACCACGGGAAGAGCGGGATGCTTGATTTTTAATTGGGAAAGCAAGATAAAACCAGCAAGTTCGGAGTCGGGAAAGTTCAAGTCGAGGAGAAGAATATCGGGAATTTGGCTGGCGATCGCATTTCGTGCCGCTTCCAGACTATTCGCAGTTTGTGTCACAAGTCCCCAATTTTTTGCTTCTTGGGCAAGAATGTCTGTTAAACCGATATCATCATCGACAATTAAAAGTTTCTGGAGGGTGGGATAGGCGCAATAAGGAGCAATTTCAGCAGTATTTGCTTCTTGTTCTGTTAACGCTTCTGGAGAGGGATTTTCTCCAGTTCCTTCTATCTCTTGGCGCAGTTTTCCCACCCAGTTTTGTAATTCTCGTCCCTTTTGTGCTGCTAAGGAAGAATCTCGCAAATATTTTTCGAGATGGCGAGATTGTTTCGATGCTTCCATCAGTCCAAAACTACCCAAAGAACCGGCAAGGATATGGAGTTCTTGCAGTGCAGAATGGTGTAACTCCTCATTAAGTTCTCCTTGGATGAGAGCGGCGATCGCCTTTTCAACCTTGACCAGGCGATCGAGATATTTCGTTTTATGAAGCTCCCAAGCGATAGTAAGATAGGGGAGGACTGTTGCGGGAATCTCTTGGCGATCGCCTTCTTCGGGATTGCTCGGATTTGAGGGAAAAGTAGAGGAAGATGCCTCTCTGAGTCGATAACCCAACCCGTAAATTGTTTCGATCGCATCCCCGGCTCCCGCTTTTTTCAATTTGTGGCGCAAGCCCTTAATATGGGTTCTAACGGCACTGCCCGAGGGGGATTCATCAATAGGCCAAAGGCAATCGATCAGGGCGTGTTGATTGTAAATGCGTTGGGGATTTCGCAATAGTAATTCTAAAATCTCGTATTCCTTGGCCGTGAGTTTGACAGGGCGATCTTCGTAGGTGACTTGACAGCTATTAGGATTAAGTTGCAAGGCTCCCCAAGAAAGAGTTGGAGTCAAGGATTCCCGACCTCGCCGCAGCAAAGCACGAATACGAGCCAACAATTCCCCTAGATTGACGGGTTTAACGAGATAATCGTCGGCTCCAGCATCCAAACCCATTACTTTACTATCATTGGTTTCTTGACCCGTCAGCAACAGAATGGGAGTGCGATCGCCGCGATCGCGAACTTGGCGACAAAAGCTCAAACCATCTAATTTAGGCAGCAGTAAATCCAATAAAATTACATCATAGGAAAAGAGTTCCAGTAAATCCCACCCCATTTGACCGTCGGATGCGACATCAATAACATAACGATGCGCTTTGAGAGCTTCGCCGATAGTAGCCGCAAGACTGGTATCATCTTCAACCAATAGAATTTTCACATTCCCTCTCTAAATTATCCTTTGCCGGCGATCGATCTTCTTCTAGGGTGACACAAACACCGGGAGATGGTATTGCGATTTGTTGGATAGGTATATTTTCTACAAGATTACATTCTAGATTTCATCTTGGGTTTTTCCCCGCACCCCTCGAACAATACGAGAAAGTTCGCTTTTTTCATCAACGCTAATGCGCCGAGGAGAACCACTAATAATTCCCTCATAATTGCGGAACGAATCCTTAATATCAGGACCTCCCGAATTGATCGCGTATTCGCGAATGCCTTTATCGTGCCAAGAACCGCGCATTTTAAAGACATTAATTGCCCTCGACATTTCCCCGCGAATTTCCACATATTGCAACATGATAATCGTATCTGTAATCGTGGAAATATGAGACTCAGTAATCGAATTTGACCCCATGAACTGATCCGTCGTATTGGTGAAAAATCCCGTAATTTCCTCTTGTTTGGCGTATCCCGTGACCCCAATTACAAACTGTCGAAAGGCATTATTGGTGACTCCTCGCGCCATAGCGGAAAGGGAATCAATCGCAATACGAGCCGGTTTAAATTCTTCAATTTCAGATTTAATCATTTGTAAATGATCTTCCAATCCTGCCGACTCAGGATAAGTACAAAGCAGTTTTAGTAGTCCTTTCTGTTCCATTTCTTCAAAGTTAACTCCCCAAGAGTTAGCATTGCGAGATAACTGAGCGCGAGACTCTTCATAAGCAAATAAAATTGCCCTTTCTCCCTGCCTGCATCCTTCTTGTAAAAACTTACTGACTAATAATGTTTTACCCGTTCCTGTTGCTCCTGTTGCTAAAATAATCGAGTCTTTAAAGAAACCACCACCGCACATTTCATACAGTGTTTTTACTCCTGAAGAGATGCGAACATTAGATGAACGTTGAGTTAAGCGCATTGCTCCCAAGGGGAAAATATTAATCCCATCATTAGTAATTGTAAAAGGATATTCTCCTTTCATGTGGGTCGTTCCCCGCAATTTTAAAATTTCAATCGTGCGTCTTCGTCGTTCTCCTTCCAGGACATTCCGCAGGATAATAACATTATCAGAAACAAATTCTTCTACGCCAAAACGTGCAACTTGGCCGTATTCATCGACTCGTTCTGTGGTTAGGATTGAGGTGACACCTATTTGTTTGAGCCGCGCTACAAGACGAAAAATTTCTCGTCTCACCACCGATGCGCCTTCATACTGCTGAAAAACTGCTGTCACTGAGTCAATAGAAACTCGTTTGGCTTTGTATTTTTTAATGGCATATTGAATGCGTTCGATTAATGCGGAAAGATCGAAATTTCCGACGACTTCTTGACCTTCAGGATCCGGGGAAGCATCCAAGATAAATAGTTTGCCGCGATCGACCAGTTCTTGTAAGTTCCATCCAAAACTACAAGCGTTGGTAATAATATCTTGGGGGGA
Source organism: Spirulina sp. 06S082 (assembly GCF_034932145.1). Classification (NCBI taxonomy): domain Bacteria; kingdom Bacillati; phylum Cyanobacteriota; class Cyanophyceae; order Spirulinales; family Spirulinaceae; genus Spirulina; species Spirulina sp. 06S082. The sequence goes on from NZ_JAYGHV010000014.1 coordinate 24,180, forward strand.
TTCTTCAAAGGTTACAAATATCCCGGCTTCTCCAAATTGTTTGATGCCATTATAAATAAATTGAGTGGCTAAAAGAGTTTTACCTGTTCCTGATGTTCCGCTTGCCAATGTTGTTCTGCCAACAGGCATTCCACCATGACTGATCTCGTCAAAACCTTCAATCATTGTTTGCAGTTTGCGGACACCTTGAAGAAGAGTTCGATTATCAGATTTTTCGTTAGAATTTGTTTGACTCATTGAGCATTTCCCTAAAAAAAATTACTAAATTCAGTTTTAAAAGATGATAAAAAAAGTAGAAAACCAGTGTTAAATTCAGCCTTATTTTTAGGCTTCTGAGATTTCCTCATAGAGAAGGTCTAAGCCGATCAAAACCTTTTCGCGATCGGACAGATCGCCGATGATTTTCCGAACGGGAGGAGGTAAAACTTTAGATAACGTGGGAGTTGCTAAAATTTTATCTTCTTCGGCAAGTTGAGGGTTTTTAAGAACATCAATGACTTTTAGGGCATAAACTCCTTGAAAATCTTGTTCGAGAATTGTTTTGAGGGTTTTTAACGCTCTAGCGGAGTTGGGTGTATTGCCAGCAACATAGAGCTTGAGAACGTAAGTTTTTTTAGAGGGACTCATGGGGGCCGGTTAGTGGGGAACGAGAGGTTAATCAAGAATAAATTAGCAGTTTAACGCAGATTGAGATTTTATTTTAAATTTTATTCTCCTGGTGCAAAGACTTCAAAGGGAATATCTTCTCTGGGAATCGATCGCCGATACATTTCACAGAGATGGGCGATAATGTCGATGAGAACAAGACGATAATCCAGTAAGATTTCTTCGCTTCGTCCTTCTAATTTCAACTGTTGGGCAAATTCGTCAATTAGTTCCATGTGGGTTTCTAGGATTTGCGAAACGGAAAGGTCTGCAAAAAAGGCACGGTTGACAAATTGATCCAAAATGGGATTCAGGGGATAGTTGGGGGTGAAGTAATTTAAGAATATTTCGCGATAGTCGTCGGTTAATTCCTTCAATAAGGCTTTTTTATTTTGGGGGGAGAGATTCCGAAAAAAGTCTTGAGAATTGCGTTTATAATAAATTCCTAAGTAGCCTAGACGTTCTTGGAGTTTTTCTGCCAGACGGCGTTGCTGCAAGAGGAGAAAGTTTTGTTTGCTTTGTTCTTTGGTGGGTTCGTGGGGATGGGCTGAGGAGGGTAAGTTACTGGTGGGGGCTAGTTTGAGGAATTTGGCGATCGCGCGTTCGATCGCTGTAGAAATCTGTTCGATCTGGGTTCCTAATAACCAGACTTCCCCGGTATGATAAAGGTAATGGGTGGCTTCTGGGGTAGCATGACGCAATGTTGCTGAGGAGGGTTCGATGCTCAGGTTGGTATTATGAGAGTTGGTGGGTTCAATAATGACGATGGGGAGCAAAACTCCGCGATCGCAGAGCAGATCGAGGACTTCTAACTCGGTCTCGGCATTTTGTAAAATTAAACAGTCGATGCTCTCTTTATAGCTTTCGACGAAATCAAGGAAATCCTTTTGAGTGCTGCATTGTTGGTATCGGTAGCGATCGCCGTTCAGTAAATTTTCCAACGATTGACACAAACCCTCTGTTTTAGCATAGACACAAATAGATAATTGAGGATTGGGAGGGGCGATCGGGGCTGAAGTATCACTCGTCATTAATCATCAGAAAAATTGGGTAGAAACCCCGTCCTTATAGGACGGCTTTATATTAGTTTCGCTACCGCCTTGGAGTTGTTCAATTAGGGTGCTTTTGTATTGCACTTTTAACAGGACAATTACTGTATCTAATTAAACAACCCTGTACGCATAGCGGTTTTGCTCTTTCGAGCCTCCTATTTCTAGGGTAATGTTAGCTTCGACAATGTTATTTGGGCTTGTTAGGTTAGCAGCACTATTTCAGTGACCTTAAAATTGTTTAACTGCTAACGACAGAGCGAGGAACTAGCTTCGCATTCCAAGGTGTCGTGACCCAAATAACGTAGTACGCTGGGTACTTAGTCTGGTCAGAATGGCTTGTCAGATTTCTCTTTCAAGCCTCACGCCTAAAGGCTGAGGTTCCTGACAAACCTTAGCCGACTATTTGCTCTGGCTGCTTTAGACCTAATCTTAAAATAATATAAAATTCACGAATAATGAGAAAAAAATTATGGGATTCTAGAAAAGTTTTGCGATCGCAGTTGTTGAGCCAGTTGTTGAGCCACACTAAGAATTGTAATTAATTGTAATTATCATTTCCGAGAAGTCAGGTTAGGGATCCATAATAAAATAGGGTCTCCTGCCGGGATCGAGAATGTTATATCCCCAAGTTTTACCCAATTTCCCATCCTAAATAGCGATCGCGTCCCTCTTCCATGTTGAGTTCATCTCCCACCCTGAAACAATTTATTCGTCCAGTCCCCGTTTGCGAACAGAGTGCCAATATTGAGGCACTGTTGGCAATCTTTAAGGAAAAGAATACGGAAATTATTATTGCCCTTGAGGAGAGCGGCTATCCTCTCGGAGTCGTTCGCTTATCCCGTCTGTTGCTCTATATCAATAGCAATCTTTCTCTGAAAAATATTTCTCTGCAAGGGAAAAAAGTTGCCGTAAAAACCATGGCCGCGATCGCCCCACAAGAAGGCTGGGAACAGTGGCAAGATACTTTTCATTTTGCCCCTTTTGTGCATTCACTAGGGAATCAGAGGGGCAGGGAAAATCCTGATTTTGCTGATATCCTCGAACCGATTACAATTTTGCCCACTTCGTTGAGTATTGAGGAAACGCGATCGCATCTACAAAGGGAAAGTTTGGGACGCGATCGCCAATATTGCGCTCTTGTGGATGAGGAAGGAAGATTTCAAGGGCTTCTCGATACTTGGCAGCTTTTAAGTGCGGTGTTGCCTCAGTCCGTAGCGACAGACCCGCAAACGCTAAAATCTTTACTGACTCTGTTAGAACAGTTGCCGATACCCTTGATGTTACAGGGGGAACATGGGCAGGTCATTCAACAAAACCCGACGTGGAAACAACAAATTAGCACGGGAATGGGAGGGATCGGCGCTTTAACGTCTCTAGAATTGGCTTCATGCACCCATGAGGAGGGGAAACACCGTCAGTCGGATTTAAAAGTTGATTTATATCCGGAAGTTGTCCTCGAGCGTTGGTGTAATTTTATTGAGGAACGGAACGAAGAAGAATGTAATAATATTCCTATTACTCCTTCTATTACTCCCATTGCAAACGAAGAAGAGTTTCCCGATCGCGACGCAAATTTTTCTCACTCATCTAACCGCGTTTGGCAATTTGTAAAACTTCCCCTGAAAGTGCGATCGACGGCTACATCCCACACTTCACTAT
>NZ_JAYGHV010000015.1:0-27421 GCF_034932145.1 Spirulina sp. 06S082
TGCGCGATCGCCGTTTGAAGATGGCGATCGATTATGAGTTTTTTCAAGCCTTAGTGAGGGAGGAAGTCGCGGCAAAAGATGCCCAAAAAAGAGGAAGAACCCCAAGTGATGACCCCAAGGATGCAGTTTGGCGAGAAACTATTGATGCTACATCGGCTCAACTTCTCGATCGCCTTGAAAATTTGAGTGCTGAGGCGAGGGGTGGGTTAGGACGATATCGGCGCATCGATCGCGATCGCTGGAAACGAGAAGTTAATGAGTTAAAGGTCAGCAACCGTGCGGCGATCGACCTCGCAGATGCAACTTTTTCCTTTCATTTTCCACAATGGAAAGACAAGGATTTTTTAGATAAGGCGATCGGTCAAGTTTGGCAGGCGATCGTTCTCGATAAGGTCAAAGCACTACAAGAGGGTACGAGTTTACAAACTTTGGTATTTCCCAAAGGAAAAGCTGGCGTTGATGAGGAAGGAAGTCTCAAACCCGGTGAAGGTAAGGTTTTTCTGGCTCGCCTCGAGGAAGGTCAATCGATCGCAACCTCTGTACTGACGGATCGAACCATAGGATTTTCAGTTTATACTCCGAATGGCGAAGCATTGCGATCGGATTCCCAGGAATTGAATTGGTCGGGAAAGTTGCCGGCTACAGGGTTTTATCAAATTGTCGTTGTTTCTCGCTCTAATGATACTTTGAGTTACAAGTTAACTCTAACTACCGATACATTGCAATGATTTCTGGGCGCAATGCTTGCGCCTCTACAGTTGTTTTTTTGGCTTGTTTAATCGGATTTCAAACTTGAGTTAAAATAGACATAAATTAATTCAAAATCAAAGATCGGACTTAAAAATGTTGCTATTCCTTAATACTAATATATTTGGGTTGAGCTTTGATTCGTTCGATCCATGCTAAAATTTGCGGAAATCCAGACAGATCGAATCCCCCTTCATCGGCGACGTGAGTATAGGCAAATAAGGCGATATCGGCGATACTATAATGGTTTCCTACAAAAAAGTCGCGATCGCCTAAATGTTTCTCCATCACGCCTAACGCTGCATAACCAGGTTCGCGTTTTTGTTCGAGTTGTTGGCGATATTCTTCGGGTTTCCCTAAAAGCGATATCCAGTAGCGAGAAGTAGCAATATAAGGTTCGTGACTATACTGTTCAAAAAATAGCCATTGCATCACCTGCGCCCGTTCAAAACGGTCTTCTGGAAAAAAATTTGTTCCTTCACTAAGATAATATAAAACAGCATTTGACTCTGGCAAAAATTGTCTATTCTCTGTTTCTAATACCGGAACTCTACCATTCAAATTCTTATCTAAAAATGCTGAAGTTCGGCTTTCTTTTTTAAAGATATCAATTTCGATTTTTTCAAAGGGAATTTCTAGTTGTGTTAAAAGCAACCGGATTTTGTAGCAATTTCCTGACGGTTGAGATTGATAGAGTTTAAACATTGTTTTCCTAAAAAATTGTTTATGGTTAATTGGGCGATGGTAGATCAACCAAGAAGAAATGCGATCGCAGTTTTCAGTCTTCAAACTTATGCACCTAACACTTCTCCAATGATAAGAAGAACAGTACCAAGAGCAATAAAAAAGAAAGCAATCAAGAATAACCAATATTGTAAACTATAGAGTTTTCGGAGTTCTCCCAATGCCCCCATTAAGTTCTCAATATCATGACCTTCTGTTTTGACAACTAATCCAAAAGAATTCGCTGATTTCAGAGTCCAGACTCCAATAATAATTTGAACAATTCCTAAAATAATATCAATACTGCCCTCAAAATTCCCCTTAAATAGACCTACAATAGCGGGTATCCCTTCGAGAAGACCTAAACCAATTAAGACATAAGCAACAAAACGCATTTTGTTAGCGAGATTGTGAATTAAGTTATTTTGCGAGGCATCAAATTCATATTCTCGAGTTTCAATTGGCGATTCCATAACTTACACTTTCCCAAAAAACCAATGCTATATTCTATCCTTATTTTTCTCCATTTCTGCTTTATAATTCATAAAAATTAAACAAACAGTAAACTCAAACTTAGCAAAAATTGCGATCGCCTTCAGGGATAATTTGTAAAATAGAAAAGGCAAAATCAGGAAAACTGAATGAAATTTAGAAAAGCAGGAAAACGAGCGATCGCGGCGATCGCCTTGACGATTTTATCTTTACTGGGACTGAAAACAGCAACAGCCGCAACAGATTCAGCCTCCCCCAACCGTCGAGATCTACATCTGAGCCAGCAAAATTGTCCCGATCCCGAATATTATGCCAGAGTCATCACCGACACCGATCCCCTCAGCGTGCGATCGACCCCAAACGGTCAAACGATCGGAGCAATTCCCAAAGGATGGGCGGTAGTAACTAACGGAAAAGATTCAACAGGAGACTGGACCCACGTTACCAGCCATTTTGGAGATATTGGCTCCTATGGATTTGCAGATGCGCCTAATTTCCGCCAGGGATGGGTTTCTACTCGTTTTCTCAGACCTTTAGGACGCTATTGTTATAAACCGATCGCACTTTTAAAACTCCCCAGTCTTTTATTTGGCGGTTCTTCCGTCGTCGTCCATGAAGATTGGACTCAACGGGGCGATCGCCTATAGGGATCGGGAGATTATCTCAATAAAACATGAGAAAAGGGATGCGATCGCATCCCTTCAATTCTTAATCTTTAGAGAGAAAAATTTACCACAAACCGGGAACTGGAGCGAGAATAGGAGACTCGGGTGCAGGTGCGGGAAGGCTGGCGGGACGAGAATCCAGTTCGTCAAGTTCTGCCCAAAGTGCTGCAATCCTTGCATTTAAAGGGATTTCGGGTTCGGGGTCTGCATAGATTACACCGTAGTGAACGAAGTTCTCGCAAGCGGGGTTAACATTGTTAACACAAGCAAATCCTTCGCGGGTTTCTTCCGTCACTTCATAGTTAGGGACCGGAATTTGATGAGAATCAGGATCGAAGGCTTCGAGGACTTCTCCCGTGCAATCTTCAGTGGGGTTATTGACGCAAATAAAACCTTGGCGAATGAGGTCCCACGCTTCTAGGCTATAAAACTGATTTAGACTGGTTAAGGGATCGAACTCTTCACCCGTCAAAGAATAATCGCCGAGAGCCGCGAGATCGTTATCGGCGACAAGAAAAGAATCTTGTGTAGTAGCCGAGATTTCTTGCAAATTAATTTCGGCGATCGCTGCGGGTGCGGAGAATGCTAGACCCATTGCGGCGACACCGGCCAAACCAATCGCTCTTTTCATGGAGTTGTGAAACTGTACGCGCATCTTATCCTTCCGTGAGTTTTTAGGCAAAGAAAACAGGATAAAGTATCCTGTCACAGACATTAGTATAGGGCAAATTTTTTACAACGTACCCAACTGAGGGCAAAACGATTTACTTTCCTCGATTTTTGTTTTATTCTTCAGGCGAGGGTTAGGGAGATCGCTTTGGCAGAGTTTTGGCATTTCCAAAACGGCGATCGCGAAATTTCGCTAGAATTTTCTTGGATCTTAACTTATTTGAAAAAAATGAAAAAATGCGATCGCCCTCATTCTCTTCTTTTTCATCTCCTCATGGTCTTGACTTTAATGGTTTTGCCCTTGCAAGGAGGTTGTACGTCCCAAGTAGACAGCACCGCAACGGAGAATCCTGCTTCTGTCCAGTCTTCCTCACAAGATACGAGTAATTCTGCCCTGCGGCAAATTCCTGCAATTGTTAAAACCGTTGAAGTGGATGTTCTCGAATCTGAACCTTTGCAACTGAGTCTTAAGGTAACAGGAAATTTTCAAGATGGTTGCAAAACAGCTTTGAAAAAGGAACAAAAACAAGACGGGACGCAAATCAATGTTGCGCTTTATCGAGAACTTCCCACGGATACGATCTGTCCGACAGTTATTACTCCTTTTCAAGAAACGATTCTTTTAGAAGGGGATTTTCCCAGTGGAACTTATACTATTGATGTCAATGGTATCATTGTTGAGCAAACAATATAGGTTTGGCGATCGCTTCTCAATATCATTAATATTTTTAACTCTCTCACGATCTTCTCCGACAACACTTTGCCAAAAAATATGGAAACTGAACGATCGCCGCGATCGCCTAATTATCAACAAAAAGAAAAAACACAGAGACACAGAAAATCTTTCTTTACATTCGCCGTGTCTCTGTGAGGAAAAAGCACTCTTGCTAACTTCGCGCGACCCCATCTTCCCGCGCTGCCTTTTGTACCGCCGCCGCTACCGCCGGAGCAACACGCTCGTCAAACACGGAAGGAATGATATGTTCCTTGTTTAAATCCTGTAGAGAAACCAGAGAGGCGATCGCGCTGGCCGCTTCTAAATACATTTTCGCGGTAAAAGTTTTCGCGCGACAATCTAACGCCCCGCGAAATATCCCCGGAAACGCCAAAACATTGTTAATTTGGTTAGGATAATCGCTGCGTCCCGTAGCAATAACCGCCGCATCATTTTGGATTAACTCCGGTTGAATTTCTGGGATCGGATTAGCCATAGCAAAAACGATCGCATCTTTAGCCATTGTCTTCACCATCTCCGGTGTTAAAACTCCCGGTACACTGACCCCAACGAAGACATCCGCACCTTTGACCGCATCCACAAGGGTTCCCGACTCATCCACCGCAAACTCTTGTTTTTGTGGAGTCAGCTTCCCTCGTTGGGTAGAAATAATCCCCTGAGAGTCGCACATGATGAAATTCTTGCCCCCCGCTTGACGCAAGAGACGGGCAACAGCAACCCCCGCAGCCCCGGCACCATTAAAGACAATTTTCACGCCCTCAATAGGCTTCTGCACCAGTTTCAGAGCATTATACAAAGCAGCTAGAGTCACGATCGCCGTACCGTGCTGGTCATCATGGAAAATAGGAATATCCATTTCTTCCCGCAACCGCTTCTCGATTTCAAAACAGCGCGGGGCGCTAATATCTTCCAAATTTACCCCGCCAAAAACCGGGGCAATATTTTTCACGGTTTCGATGATTTTCTCCACATCTTGGGTCGCCAAACAGATCGGGAAAGCATCGATCTGGGCAAACTCCTTAAAAAGCATCGCCTTTCCTTCCATCACAGGTAAAGCCGCTTCTGGACCCAAATTACCCAGCCCCAACACCGCGCTACCATCGGAGACGATCGCCACCATATTGCTTTTCACGGTGAGGGAAAAAACCTGTTCGGGATCTTCCGCGATCGCCTTGGAAATGCGCCCCACTCCAGGAGTATAAGCCATGGCCAAATCCGATTGCGCTGTCAAACCAATGCGGCTAATAATGTGAATTTTGCCCCCGCGATGGAGGTCAAAGGTGCGATCGGACACCTTCTCAACCCTGACATCTGCAAGTTCCGCGATCGCCTCGGTAATTTTCTCCGCGTGTTCCTCACTCGAAGCATCCACGACAAACTCCCGCAAGGATAGTTTGCGGGTTTGTTCCACTAAATTGATTTGACCGAGATTACCACCACTCATGGCGATCGCTCGGGTTACTTCTGCTAATCTTCCCGGTTCGTTAGGAAGTTCGACACGAATCGTTAAACTAAAGCTAGGATTGGGGGTTAACTGGGTCATTACTTCATTTCCCGTTAGAATGAACTCAAATTTTACCTTGCTATCTCAGTCTAACCACGAGAAAAGCGCCGATGTCAGCATTACAAGATTTTTAGGGTTCGAGGAAAGATTTGCGATCGCATTACTCTCATTGAAGCGATCTCCCTGACGATTTGGCCAGAGAAATTCCGAGATTCCGTTAAAATATCTGAGAGAATTCGTTGTTGAGAACTCAGCAGCCCATTTGTCCTGTTTATTAAGGATTTTACCCATGTCCAATCGCTCTACTCTCACGACTCTTTTTACTGCTACTTTACTGTCTTTAGTGGCGGGATGCGATACCTTAAGCGCTCTGAATCCTTTTGGTGGTGGTGGTACAGAAGAAGTTCCCCCTGCTGTCTCAGTGGCCCCCGTCCCCACAGCCCCCGCAGATCCAGCCGCACCGACAGATCAAACTCCCACAGATCCAGCCGCACCTCCTACCGCTCAAGCACCCGCAGCAGCCCCCAATGTTCCCCCATCTCAAACTCCTTTCCGCGATGCAGTTAATAAGGCCATGGAGGCTGCTAATGCGGTCCAAACCGCTAAAACTTCAGCCGAGTGGCAAAATGTTACGACACTTTGGCAAACGGCGATCGCCCTCATGCAGCAAGTCCCTGAAGGAGATCCAAACCATGCCGTTGCCCAACAAAAAGTAACAGAATATACACAATATCTTCAGTACGCCCAGCAAAATTCGACCCCTTAAAAGGGATCGATCGTTAAAATTCTGGATTTTTCGGGAAGCGAGAAAGACGTAATCCTTTTCATACCAGACGTTTTGCGGAATTTTTGAGGATGGGGAAAATATTTCCCCAATATTTTTTTTATAAATCTGGCCAATTGGGTTAATTGTTTGTTATAGTGGTAAAGGCGACGCGGGATAGAGCAGCCTGGTAGCTCGTCGGGCTCATAACCCGAAGGTCGGTGGTTCAAATCCGCCTCCCGCCATTTATTCTAAGATTATATTTACAATTTCCTAACTTGTCTTTTGGTCGATTCTCTTGGTCGATTGGCTATGGCGAATGTTATTCGCCATCCATCAACCGCTTTGAACGGGTTTTTGCTTTCAGCCTTGGATTCAAATCCAGGGCTGATTTGACATCTTTGATTATAATTTAAAAGGACGGGGCTTGAACCCATTTCTTTTTGGTCAATTACGCCCGAATTTTGCGTCTTTGGAGGAAGAACTAAAATTTATACGCCCCCTTTAGCTCGCCTGATCGAGCAACTGCAAAAACTACCGGGAGTCGGTCCGAAAACCGCTCAAAGACTTGCCCTACACATCCTGAAGCGTCCGGAAGATGACGTACAAGCCCTGGCACAGGCTCTCATTAATGCTAAAAAACAAGTTGGGTTTTGTCGAATCTGCTTTCATTTATCCGCCGAACCTGTTTGCTCCATCTGTGGCGATCGCAACCGAGATAAAGCGATAATCTGCGTGGTTGCGGACTCCCGCGATGTTATCGCCCTAGAGAAAACGCGGGAATATCACGGGGCTTATCATGTTTTGGGGGGGGTTATTTCCCCGATGGACGGCATTGGACCCGATCTACTCAATATTCAACCGTTAATCCGGCGAGCCAGTCAAACGGAAATACAAGAGACTATTTTGGCGATTAGTCCTAGTATTGAAGGGGAAACAACAACCCTCTATATTGCCCAGCTTTTAAAACCTTTTGTAAAAGTTACTCAAATTGCCTTTGGCCTGCCCATGGGAGGAGACTTAGAATATGCCGACGAAGTAACCTTGGCGCGGGCTTTGGAGGGACGACGAGAATTGCTGTAATTGGCGATCGCTAATTTAGTTATTTGAAAAAGTGCAACAAGTGAAGATATTTTTATTGAGTCGATTTACAGGGGGGCTATTAGGAAGCGCGATCGCGGCGGAATATCCTCATATTTTCCCCCTATTTGCACCTTGGGAAATGATTCAAGATTGCGCGATCGCCACCCTCCTGCAAACCGGAAAATTAGCAACCCAGGACTGGTTAAAACAGATCGAAAAACGAGATATATGCCTATTAGAAAAACAGAAAACCGCAACGAGTAGCGAAGTTGCAGCAATGATTTTACCCTTAATTCTCTTTTTTCACGACCTTCCCAATCATCTCAAAATCGAACTAACCCGCACTGCGTCCCTCTGGCTGCATCCAGAAGAGTCCTTAGCAGAAATATTACTTTGGGGAGAGGCGATCGCCCTTATCCTCAGAGAACAAGCGAACATGACTCAATTTTTGCCCGATCTGGCGACTCATCACCCCCCTTGTGCAGACATTTTAAACCTCATGCAAGAATCTCGCGATCGCCGACTGAGCCTAAAACAAACTGTCAATATGTTAAGCGATCGCCGCCCTGGGGCAAAGGAAATAGCCCTCGCTTTATACTGCTTTAGTTTTACCCCCGAAGATTTGCCCCTGTGCTTGCATCGCGCTCTACAATTAACCCAGCAAGCTCCTCTCACCGCAATTCTGACCGGGGCGATCGCCGGAGTTTACAATAGCAGTATTAGTGTTCCCTCCTCTTGGTGCTTGTCGGCTTCGCGTCAACAAACTTTACAACAAGGAAAATTATTCTTTTCCGCTTGGTCTGGCTGCTATTCTCCCAATTTTGGCGATCGCCTAGTTGACAATGCCATTGGTGGGGCAGGCACCCTACAGCCGCGAAAAGGTTTTACTACCATTAGTCAGCGCGAATCTACTTCCCGCTCCCTGTAAATAAAATTCTAGCGTCTTAACTTCTCTTAACCTATGTAAAATTTTCCCTTAAGATTTCTCATCAGCTAACCTTCAATCAGTTGATTCGATGAGAAACTAAAATTTTTACAATCCTCACTCACTCACACCATGAACACATTCCAATCCTTAACCCAACGCTTTCTCGCCTGGCGCAGTCGTGCCCAACGCAGTCGTTCCTCCCCTCAACTGGGAGAAATTGATACAGTAACAAGACAGACGGTGCGAAGAGAGGCTCGACAAGCCATTCCTCAACCCGTGATGCTGGTTTTTGCCATCGTCTCCCTCACCAGCGCGATCGGCTATCGCTTCTACAATCAACCTCGTCTCAAAGAAGGCACGATCGCACCGAAAACAATTTGGGCAACTCGCAATGCAAACGTTACCGATAAAGACTTAACAGAAGAACATCGGAAAGCGGCGCAAACGGGTTTGGTTAAAGTCTTAACCATTGATGCAACCATTACCCAACAAATTCGCAGCGACTTGGATGCTTTTTTAGCAGAAGTGGAAGAGATGCGAAATATAGCAGGTCCCCTTCCCTTTATAGAGGATCGCATTTTATCTTTACCGACTCAACGCTATCTCCGCAACAGCAGCCCAGAGGAATGGCAAGGGTTAGCAAATGCCTTAAAAAAATCTTTTCAAGTGAGTGTTTTTCCCCTACAACCCCAAGATATTGAACCGAAAAAATTAATAGACGATAATTTAAACGAAAATAGCGAGGCCGCGCTCCCTTCCGAAACCGTAACCCCCGTCCCCATTCCTTCTCCCAAAAACAATAGCAGCGAACTACCCGCTAACAACAACTTGGCATATCAACAGGCTCTAACTGAATTAACGGCCTACGGCAATCGAGAGGGGGTACAAGCCCTGGGAATTCTACTCGATCGCATTTATATCATTCGCGAGGGTTACACTCGGGCGCGGCAAGAATTCGCCAACCCAGAAGGGACAAAGAATTTGGAAAACTACCAACGCACTCTCCTCGATCTGCGGGATGAAACTTGGGAGCGCACTAAAAATGGTATTGTCACTTCCTTAGACCGCATCCTGACCCAAGGAATTGTGGCGGGGATGCCCGAAAGCCTACAAAAAACTGCCGTTTCCAGACAATTGCGATCGCAAATTCCCGCCCTGACTGCTCCTCTGGCTGCGGAACTGATTACGGGGATATTACAACCCAATTTAGTTGAAGATACCGAAGAAACCAAGCGCCTCGCCGAACAAGCCGCAGAAAAGGTCGAACCTGTTATTTATGAGGTTAGTAAGGGAGAAAGCATTGTTAAAGCCGGAGAAAAAATCGATCGCCGTGCTTTTGTGATTTTGGATGATTTTAAAGAAAGTCGCCGGGGTGTTGACTGGCAGAGCCTAATTATTACAGGCATGATGGTAACGGGTTCCATTACCCTATTTATTTTCGTCAAACGCCGTGCCAATGTGAGATTGCGCTGTCGCGATCGCATTCTTCTCTGCCTGTTGAGTGTCAGCACGCCTTTACTGATGGATATCGGGCAGAACAATTTAGCCGCCGTTGGACTATTAACCAGTAGTTTCTATCACCCGGCTCTGGCTGTTACTCAAGTGATTTTACTGACGGGATTATCGTCCTTTAGTGCCATTGCTGGGGGCAGTGCGGCGATCGTGCCTTGGGAAATGTTTCTGGCGGGAGCTGGCGGAGCGCTTTTAACCTCAATTGTAGCTGGACGGTTGCGCTCTCGGGAAGAACTGGCTTTACTGGGGGGTGGGGTGGGAGCGATACAAGGGGTTGTTTACTTCAGTGTCACCCTCATCGGCAGTGCGACGGCGGCGGCTATTTGGTCTGTGGTCCTGCCCCAAGCGGCGCTATTTGGCGTTTCTGGCTTGGCTTGGTGTATCGTTGCCTTGGGCGTTTCTCCCTATCTGGAGCGCGTTTTCGATCTAGTTACTCCCATTCGCCTAGCGGAATTATCCAATCCTAACCGCCCGCTTCTCAAGCGTCTGACGATGGAGGCTCCTGGCACGTTTCAACATACTCTGTTTGTGGCTTCCTTGGCTGAAGCGGCGGCTCGGGAGTTACATTGTAATGTAGAACTGGTACGCGCGGGGACGCTATACCACGATATCGGCAAAATGCACGATCCTTTGGGATTTATTGAAAACCAAATGGGGGGACCGAATAAACACGATGCGATTAACGATCCGTGGAAAAGTGCGGAAATTATTAAAAAGCACGTGACTCAAGGGCTGGTAATGGCGCGTAAATACAATTTACCCCAAGCCATTCGCAATTTTATTCCCGAGCATCAGGGGACCATTTTGATTTCCTATTTTTATTTTCAAGCTAAACAGCGATCGCAGGCTGAGGGAATTGAACTCAACGATGCTGACTTCCGCTATGATGGTCCCATTCCTCAATCTCGAGAAACTGGGATCGTAATGCTGGCAGATGCTTGCGAGGCAGCCTTGCGATCGATGAAAGATACGACTCCCGAAATGGCACTGAATACTGTTAAGAAAATTTTCCGAGCGCGATGGCAAGATGAGCAACTGGTGGAATCTGGTTTAAAGTTAGAAGAACTTCGTACAATTGGTGAGGTTTTTGTGCGGGTTTGGCAACAGTCCAACCATCAGCGTATTGTTTATCCTAAAGGTGCGCTGGATCTGAAAACGACTTCTCGGGCGAGTGTTAAATCTAGTTAATTAAAAGTAGCGCGATCGCTGGGTGGATTGAAGACAGTAGATTGAAGGCAATTGCCAGCGATCGCGCTGCATCTGGGAACATTTACCGGGCGATCGCCATCATCTTTAGATTAATACCCCAACCCCATCCCCCTCTAACTATGAGATTTTCTCCTCTTTTCCTATCTGGTTTGCTCTTAATTTCGCCACAAATGGTTTTAGAAGCGCGATCGCAAACTTCTGGCGATCGCTTTCTCCTCGCCCAATCTTTAACCTGCGACAATTATAGCCCTGAAGCCGCCCGCCAGGAGCTCATTTTAATGAGTGCCATCGACCAAGCGGAAAGAGAGCGATCGCAAAACGGTTTTGGCTTGTCCAATATGAAGGATATGATTGGTTTAATCTCTCGCTTCATGCCCGAGGGGGGTCGCGATATTGAAAAAATAACACGTATTCTCGAACAGTTTATCGGCTTTACGGGGGCAGATATTCCCCAAGGAAGTTCCAATAATAATATGGTCGAATTAGTGGAAACCATCGGCGATCGCGTTTTTTCTATTATTAGCCGTTCTTCGGGTAATATGGAACCCACAGAAATGTTGGGAATGCTAATGGAAATTGCTTCAGAAGTACAAACAATCCGCGCCCGTCAGCCTCAATCTTCCGGACAAGAAATTGCCAGTTTAAATCGCGAATTAGCAACACTGAGAAGCCAATGTAGAGAGGGTATTAATTCAGCATCTTCTTTTCCTTCTTCTCCTTCTCCTCAATCTTCCCCTCCTCCTCAATCTTCTCCTTCTCGCCCTCCTGTCACTGTGGCAGCCAATAATCCCTTTATGAACGCTTGTGAAGGACAAGGGGGAACGATTTCCACCTATTACGAAGGGGAAAGAACTTCCGCAGAAAATAGCGAATTGCAATACAGTAAAATGGTTGAGTGTATCCCTGGACAAGATTCCTTAAAGGTCGAAATATTACAATCTGCTTGTAGTGAATCTAATGGGACTTGGATCGAACCGCGATCGATTCCTTTATGTCGATTTTAACAACAGCAATAGAGTGGAAAATCCCCACTCTATTGCATTATTTCATTCATGGGATCTCAAGACAAGGTTTCAGGATCGATACCAAGTTGTATCAGGCGATCTCGTAATTGTTGATTTTTCTGTCGTTCCTCTTCTATAGTTGTTTCAGCACGATCGGCACGCTGTTTTTCGAGTTCCTTTTCCAATTGTGCGCGATCGCGTTCATTTTCAGCAAGAATAGCTCGTTGTTTTTGGAGATCGCGTTGTTCGACAATTCCAACATAATCAACAAAAGGCTCTCCATCGGGACGAAATAAAACTAAATCCTTCTCAAGAGTAGTAAACCTTATCCCTAAAAGCGGACTTGTCCATCCTTCCATTTGAGAAATTTCTTTTAACTTCTTTCCTTGTCTCAACCATCCTTGTAAGCGATTCTTTTTCGGATTATAAAGATAATACTCCTCAATTCCATGCTGTTGATAAAACTTGAATTTGGTCTCCATATCTTTCTTTTTATTACCAGGAGAAAGGATTTCAAACGCCACTTGTGGAGCAATATTATCTTCTTTCCATTGCAGATAAGAACCGCGATCGCCTTTGGGTCGTCCGAAAACAACCATCACATCCGGCGCTTGTCTTTGGGGTTCTTCTTGCTCGATAATTTCCTGTTGGGTTAGCTGAACTGGATACCAAAACAAATCGGCAGCAATAAAAACATCATTTCGATCCTTAAAGAGAGCATCGAGACCGCCTTTAATGGTAAAAATTAAGCGTAATTGAATCGTATTATCAGCCAAGGGTTTACCGTCGCTATCGGGATAAAGAAATTCGTCATCAATGGTGAGAGGAGAAAGTTGTTGTACCATGACATCAAAAAAAGAAAGAGTCAATACGTTTGACCCTATTATAGAAAATGAAAGGGCGCAGCTTATTCTACAAACGCAATAATTGACGGGAGGATTTTGGAGGTAGAGATAAATTCAGGCGATCGTGAAAATCCTTTTGCACTTTGTAGGTTAAACGGGGTGAAATTTGTCGCACGATTTGAGAGAGAAGGCGATCGCCAGTAGTTTGCAGTAAATTTCGAGGCAATTTATAAATAAAGGGTGGAAATTGAATCTTCACGAATAAATGTAGTTGCCATTCCACCTTGGTGACGCGATCGATCCCGCTTGTATTCCAGTTCACCTCCTGCCCGGAAACTTCCTCTAAGGTTAAAGAAGAAGTGTAATTAAGTTCATAACCCAAGGGGGTATAGTCGGGGACTTCAAGACTGTGCATCACGTATAATCCATCTTTAGGAGGTAATAAGACCACCGCCATTTTGGGTTCAACTTCGTAACCAAAAGACTTAAATTTTCCCACAGTCAAAATATAGCCATTTTCCCCAAAGGGTTCTGCTGTCATGGGTTGAGCGCAACGACAAAACCAGCCCTCATGAGCGTCCAAATAGTCAGCAACCGTGGGCAGATCGGCAGCCATCCCCATCAAACCGCGAAAATGGGTTTCAAAGCTAAAAGGCTGTTGAGAAGAGATTTCCGGTTCTTCTGGGGCGATTTCCCCTGCCATAACAAAAGCCTCTCCTTCTAAATATGATTCTTCTAAGGCCAATTCTTGCGATCGCGCCTCAAGCGTCTCCTCGGTGGAAATTTCAACGGCTGCGTTAACGTTATCGCTATATTGAGATTGCTGCATGAGACACCCTTGGTGGACAATAGAAAACTAAGTGTAGAGTTTTTTCTTTTCTCAACTTAACTCATTATTCCCAACTGGCAAGGGTCATTTAATACAGTATTAATTTTAGGAGGCAGGATTTTGAAAGCATTTGTTGCTGGAGCGACCGGACGGACAGGCAAACGTATTGTACAAGTTTTGACAGAGAGGGAAATTCCCGTGGTGGCTTTAGTTCGAGATCGAGCTAAAGCCAAGGAAATTTTGCCTGCAAATGTGGAATTGGTGGTGGGAGATTTGGCCAATGGCGATCGCCTTGCTGAAGCGATGCAAGGGTGTAGCGCGGTCTTATCTGCAGCCGGAGCTATGCCTTCCTTGGATTTTACCGAACCGTTTCGGGTGGACTACTGGGGAACCAATAATTTAATTGATGCCGCTAAAATTGCCGAAATCGAGCATTTCGTGCTTGTATCTTCCCTCTGTGTTTCCCAATTTTTTCATCCTTTGAATTTATTTTGGTTGGTGTTGTACTGGAAAAGTCAAGCAGAAAAAGACCTTCAGAAGAGCGGTTTAACCTATACCGTTATCCGTCCTGGTGGTTTGCTCGATACGGACAATGAGGAGGCGATCGTGGCAGCGAAGGCAGATACTTTATCCGGTGGTAGAATTCCTCGGTTAAAGGTAGCACAAGTGTCTGTTGCTGCTCTTTTTGAACCGGCTTCCCATAACAAGATCGTTGAAATTGTTGCCGAACCTGACGCACAGTCTCAAGACTGGAAACAACTTTTTCTCAATGTTTAATGAGCGATCGATTTTCATGTTCAAATCATTTTTAAAATCTTTTGGTGCGGTTTCTCTAACCATTGGTAGCGCGATCGCGCTACTATTTTTGGTTTCTATTTTCCAATCGCAATCCGATCTCAGCAAGAAAATTCCCCTCTCTTACGGCATTGAGGGAACTCAGCCCCTTGTTATGCAGGGAGGCGATCCCTATATTCGTGCTTTGATGCGAACTATTACCGCCAGCGAAGCGAACGACCCCGAACCCTATACTATTATCTATGGCGGTCAGCGCGTCACGGATTTGAGTCAGCATCCAGAGTGGTGCGTCCCCATCGTTGCGGGTCCAAATCAAGGGAATTGTACAACGGCAGCCGGTCGCTATCAGTTTATTAATACTACTTGGTACGAAAAAGCAGAACGCTATCATCCCAAATCTTCGGGTTTATTGTGGTGGAAAACCTATAGTTTTGAGCCTCAATATCAAGATGCTGTTGTTTATGAATGGTTGAAAGATTCTCAAGCATGGAATGCAAACATTTCTCAGATGTTGCAAGAGGGAAAAATAAAAGACGTTCTCCGCTTGCTTTCGGGAACTTGGACGAGTTTGGGCTATGGTATTGAAACCAATTCTATGAGCGATCGCTTACCGAAAATTTATGAAAATATGTTGAAAGAAGAGTTGGAAAAGAGAGGAGAAAATGCTAAAATAACGAGTTAAAAACAGATGGATATTTTTGAGAATGAAACCTGTCAATTAATTAATGGCAATACTGAAGAAGCGATCGCGCATTATGTACTCGATTCTTCTATTGATCTGATCTTTGTCGATCCACCTTATAATATTGGTAAGAAATTTGCTAACTTTCATGATAAATGGCCAAGCGATCGAGATTATGCAAAGTGGTGTTATCAATGGATTGATCTTTGTATCAAAAAACTCAAGCCAACCGGTTCAATGTATTTTATGACCAGTACGCAGGCAATGCCCTATTTAGATCTATATATACGAGAAAAATTGACGATTTTAGCTCGTATTGTCTGGTCATACGATAGTTCTGGCGTACAAGCACAAAATTATTATGGATCTCGATGGGAACCTATTTTATTTTGTGTTAAAGATAAAAAAAACTATACATTTAATGCTGAAGATATTCTGGTAGAGGCCAAAACTGGAGTCCGGCGCAAGCTCATTGATTATAGAGGCAAAAAGCCAAAACCTTACAATACGAAAAAAGTCCCCGGCAATGTTTGGAATTTTCATCGAGTGCGCTATCGTATGGATGAGTATGAAAATCATCCAACACAAAAACCAGAATCATTAATGGAGAGAATAATTAAAGCCAGTTCCAATGAAGGAGATATGATTCTCGATCCTTTTGCAGGCACTTTTACAACCTGTGCAGTTGCTCAACGTTTAGGTCGAAAGTGTATTGGTATTGAGCTTCAGGAAGATTACTTTAAAATTGGTTTGCGTCGATTGAACATTGCAGAGGAATTTAAGGGTGAAAAACTCAAACCATGAACAATCACTTACTCTTTACAAAGTGTGAAAGCTATGCCAAATTGGGATTTTCAGCTTTTTTTGGCTAAAATCTGGAAATATTATAAGATAAGGGGAGCGTACATTCATGGCAAATAAGGTAGTACCGATAAAGTAGGAAAAAGTAAGAAACTTTTCTCTCCCCTTGTAAAATTGGTTAACTACCAATTGTTAACGACTAAACTCAAAAAATTTGACGTAAAGTTAACACAATATTGGCTGTTAGCACGATCGCATTTATGCCTCTACAATTTCTCGTTCCCAGACTTGTTGTTGAATGGGTTGAAGTGTGGAATGCAAAGCTCTTTCTGGAAAACCGCGATCGATTTCGCGCATTTCAATTTTCTGTGCTTGTAAAATAGTTTGCAGAACTTTCATCGCTTGCTTAGGTTTGCCACTCCCACAAAAGAAGAAATCTGCTGCAAAATAACCGTATTCAGGCCAAGTATGAATCGCAATATGGGATTCTGCTAAAGTTGCAGTTGCTGTCACACCGTGAGGACTAAACTGATGAACGCATAAATCAATCAGGGTTGCTTCTCCAGAATCGATTGCTTCGAGTAAAGCACGACGAATGCGATCTGGATCGTTGAGATATTTTCCCGGTGCTTCCCAGGCATCTACAACTAAATGAGTTCCCACTTTTTTCATCATTTTTATCGAGTCTCCATACGAAAGGAATTTCAATCTTCACTTTAACAAATTCAGAAAAAAATAGTGTCTCCCTCTTGACTGAAGGAGACATGAGAACAATAGAATAAATTTTCTCTCAAGATACGTGCTATTACGCAGAGATCGAGCGATCGCATCCCTAAGCTAAATAGCCTAATTTTTTCAATCCCTCTAACACCTTTTGAACGCTCTCTTCTAGCTCTTCTTTATCTGTGTGGCATTCAATTTCTGGATTTAAAGGAGATTCATAGGGATCGTCAATACCTGTAAATTGCTTGATTTCTCCGGCTCTCGCCCGCTTATAAAGACCTTTTACATCTCGTTCTTCACAAGTTTTTAAAGGAGCATTCACATAAACTTCGACAAAATCGCCAATTCGTTTCCGGACTTCATCGCGAATTTCCCGATAAGGAGAAATCGCCGACACTATAACAATAACACCATTACGAGTCAAAAGATGAGAAACAAATCCAATGCGGCGAATATTTTCATCCCGATCTTCCTTGCTAAAACCCAATCCTTTCGTTAAGTTTGTCCGCACAATATCACCATCGAGAACCTCCAGTTTATAGTTCTGCGATCGCAATTCTTCAGCAACTTTTTGAGAGATTGTGGTTTTTCCTGCCCCACTCAATCCCGTAAACCAAACTGTTACACCTTTATGTTCCATTTTCTTTAATTATCTTTGTTTAATCATCACGATAGACGGGTCGTTACGACTCTAACAATCAATTATCAATGATGGCTGACAAATTTACAATCCATAAATCCAAATAATCAGAAGAGGGATCGTCAAGGTCATTAATAATGTCAAGGGCGCACCCACTCGGGTAAAATCAAAAAACTTGTATTCTCCTGCGCCATAAACCATTGTATTCGTTTGATAGCCGATGGGTGTCATGTAACTGTTAGATGCAGCAAAGGTGACGGCAAACATAAACGCAAACGGGTTGAGTTCTAAGGTTGTTGCGACACTTGCTGCAATGGGAAGCATGAGAACAACAGACGCATTATTTGATAAAATTTCTGTTAATAATGCTGTAATGAGAAAACAAAACATTAAGACCCAGTATCCCGATAATCCCCCTGTAACAAAGATAATGCGATCGGCTAACCATTGAGTTGTTCCTGAATTTTTCATGGCAATTCCGAGGGGAATTAATCCCGCTAAAAGAAAAATAATATCCCAACGCACTGCACCATAAATTTCTCCCGGTTTCAAGCATCCTGTTAATACCATTAACACGACACCTGCTAACGCGCTAACTAAAATTGGCATCACATTAAATGCCGCTAATAAAACCACTCCCAACCCGATCGCCACGGCAAATCCAGCTTTATCTTGACGCATCATTTCCACATTGCGCTGTTCTAAAACTAACAATTCTCGCGTTGTTTGTAAACCAATAAAACTTTGCTTTGGACCCTGTACCAATAAAATATCGCCAAATTTTAAAGGGATTTTACCCAAGCGACCTCTTACTAATTCCGCACCTCGACGAACGGCTAAAACTGTTGCATTATAGCGCTGACGAAAGCGCAAATCCTTTAACGTAGTGCCAATTAAGCGAGAATTAGAAAGAATCAAAACTTCAGCAATTTTTTCTTCTCCAGAAGTCAAAACAGTTTCTAATTCATCTTGATTAAATTTAACATCTGCTAGAATATCTAGTCCTCGTTCATCTCTAATTTTCAACAAATCCTCTCGACCGCTACGGACAATTAAAATATCTCCAGCTTGTAATATTTTGTCTGCAAGAGGTTGAGCAAAACGAACTTCATTTCTCAATAATTCTAAGACATCAATATCGAATTTGCGTTGAATTTCACTTGATTGCAAAGTTTGTCCCACTAAACTCGATCGCGGCGTAATTACTACTTCACTAACATACTCTCGCAGGCCATAATCTTCCGATATCCGATCGCCACTAGCAGGTTTGCGATCGGGAAGCAATCTTGGGGCGATCGTGGCCAGATAGATTAAGCCAATCATAAAAATTAAAATCCCTGCTTTACTAAACTGAAAAATACTGAATTCTCCATAACCTAATTGTGCCGATAAACCACTGGCTAAAATATTAGTAGATGTGCCAATAGTTGTCATAATTCCTCCTAAAATCGAAAGATAGGAAAGAGGAATTAAAAGTTTAGATGCCGAGATTTTTTGTTGTTTGCACCAATCTTCAATAATCGGCAAAAAAATGGCGACAACGGCAGTATTATTAATAAATGCCGAAATCGGACCCACCAAAATTCCTAAAGTAAAGATTTGTTGATTTAAGTTCTTTCCTCCCCAGCGAACTAACATATCTCGCACAATTTGAATGACTCCTGTTTTAGCAATTCCCGCACTAAGAATAAACATTGCTAAAACCGTAATGGTTGCAGAATTACCAAAGCCAGAAATTCCTTCCTCGGGAGTGACTAATCCCAAAATCATCAAAACAACAGCGACAATAATCGCAATGAGATCGACAGGAAGAATTTCGCTAATAAAGCCAACGAGTGCAAAAAAAATAACCGCTAGAGTGAGGATAATTTCCATTATTTATGATAGTATTCTTGATACCAATCTACAAATTTTTGAATTCCTGCTTCAATGGGCGTATCTGGTTTAAAACCAACATCGTGTATTAGTTCATCTACATCAGCATAGGTTCTAGGAACATCACCAAGCTGCATGGGCATCATATTTTTGGCTGCTGTTTTCCCCAAACATTGTTCTAGAGTTTGAATCATATACATGAGTTCTACGGGTTTATTATTGCCGATATTATAAATTTTATATTTTGCACCACTCAGTTTATCAGCATCGGGAATCTTTTGACTGACCCGAATTACCCCTTCCACAATGTCATCAATATAAGTAAAATCGCGCTGCATTTTACCATGATTAAAAACATCGATCGCGCGTTCTTCTAAAATAGCTTTGGTAAACAAAAATAAGGCCATATCCGGACGACCCCAAGGACCGTAAACTGTAAAAAAGCGCAGTCCTGTCGCAGGAAGATCGTATAAATGACTATAAGTATGCGCCATTAATTCATTGGCTTTTTTTGTTGCGGCATAGATACTCAGAGGATTATCCACATTATCTTCTACCGAAAAAGGAATTTTTTGATTTGCGCCATAAACTGAACTGGAAGAAGCAAACACAAGATGTTTGACTTTTCCGTAACGACAACCTTCTAGAATGTTCATAAAGCCAACAAGATTGCTATCAACATAAGCATGAGGATTTTCCAAAGAATAACGAACCCCTGCTTGTGCCGCTAAATTAATGACAATTTCTAAATCTTGTGCAGCAAAAAGTTTGGCCATGCCTTCGCGATCGCCAATATCCAAATGAACAAAGGTGAAATTTTCATACTTTTCTAATTCCCTCAAACGCGCTTGTTTGAGGGAAACATCGTAGTAATCATTGAGATTGTCAATCCCAACGACGCGATCGCCTTCTTCTAACAAGCGCTTGCTAACATGAAAACCAATAAAACCCGCCGCACCAGTCACTAAAGTTGTCATTTTTCAACTATCAACTACATTACCGGAACTTTGATATCAACACTGTGTCCTTGATGTTCCGGTCGCATTCCAGAATAAACCAAACCTCGCTGAGAGTCGAGGGTTAAAATGGCTCCTTCTCGAATCACCTCTGTGGCATTTTTTAAGCCAACGATCGCCGGAGTCCCCAAACGCAGACCAATAACGGCTGCATGGCTGGTTAAACTCGACTCTTCCGTAATAATTCCCGCCGCTTTGCGAATTGCTTCTACATAGTCTGCATTGGTTGCTGTCGCGACAAGAATATCATCTTGACTAAAATTGGCGACATCTTTGGCATCTCGCACAACTCGGGCGCGTCCCGTCACCGTCCTTTCGCCAATGCCGATCCCTTTCCCTAAAATTGCCGTTACTACCTCCACTTTAATTAAATCCGTAGAGCCAGCAACCCCTTGTAAAGTCCCTGCCGTGAGAATGACAATATCCCCATCAAACAGTAAATTCTTTTCTTGGGCAACATTAATGGCGGCTTGAAATGTTTGGCTGGTGGAGGGCAAATCTAAAATTAATAAAGGCTTGACTCCCCAAACCATTTGTAATTGCCTGGCGACATCTACATGAGGAGTAACCGCAAGAATGGGGGTGCGGGGGCGAAATTTCGAGACATTGCGGGCGGTTGCCCCGGTTTTGGTTAAAGTCATAATTGCTGCCGCATCGAGTTGCTTGGCGATATGACTGACCGCCCCAGAGATAGCATTGGGAATCGATCGCGCAGTATTGTCCAAATCGCGATCGCTAAACATCTGCGGTTCGACACAATTGGCAATTCTGGCCATGGTCATCACAGCTTCAACGGGATAATTGCCCACAGCAGTCTCATTGGAGAGCATAACCGCATCGGTACCGTCAAGAATAGCATTAGCCACATCAGACACCTCAGCACGGGTGGGACGGGGATTATTGACCATGCTATCGAGCATTTGGGTTGCGGTAATTACGGGAATGCCCAATTGATTGGCCATGGAGATCAGGCGTTTTTGCAACATGGGAACCTGTTCTGCGGGCAATTCTACCCCTAAATCCCCTCGAGCGACCATTACCCCATCGCAGAGGGAAAGAATTGCCTCCATCTGCTCGATCGCCTCGTGTTTTTCGATTTTAGCCACCACGGGGACGGATTTTCCGGCGCTGGCGATCAAGTCTTTAATTTCTAAAATATCTTGAGGGCGTTGCACAAAGCTCAAGGCTACCCAGTCCACCCCCCGATCCAAACCAAACATTAAATCTTTGCGATCTTTTTCCGTTAGGGCGCTGACGGAGAGAGAAACATTGGGAAAGTTAACTCCTTTGTTATTGGAGAGCTTACCCGCTACGACTACGCGACAATGTAGTTGCTTATTTTCGCGATCGACGCTCTCTACGACCATTTCCACCTTGCCATCATCCAGGAGAATGGTAGCTCCAGCAGGAACTTCATCTGTCAGCCCTTGATAACTCACGAAGGCAATTTCGCGATCGCAGGAAACGGGATGACTGGTGAGAATAAAGCGATCGCCTTTGGCCAATTGTACAGATCCCGACTCGAATTTACCGAGGCGAATTTTCGGTCCCTGTAAATCTTGGAGAATACCCACCGGTCGATCCAATTCAAAAGCCAGTTGACGGATGAGGCGAATGGCGCGGTGGTGATCGTCGTGGGTTCCGTGGGAAAAATTCAGGCGTAGGGTGGTGGCTCCAGCTTCAATCAAGCGCCGGAGAACATCGGGTTTGAGGGTTGCAGGCCCCACCGTCGCTACGATTTTTGTGCGCCTGGAAAAGGGACGAGATAAAGGGTTTTGCAAGTTCGCAGGCGATCGCTCTGGAGAGGTTTCCGTCAAGGAAGACGAAAAAGGGGGAGAATCGGTTGAGTAGGGGGACAATTGCATGATCGGGAAACAATAAACGGGGTTCGGCAGGGCGGTAAGGTTTGCATTATAATCTCCTATTGTCTCGCGAAAGTCCGTTTTTGCAGATAAGTTTAGGAAGTTGTCTTTTAGATTTTCTTTTTGCTGGCGATCGCTAGAGAATATTTTTATAATTGAATGGTAAAAATATACTTGTTTACGCTGCGTCGCAATCCCTTATATTCTAGGGAAAATCAGAATAATTAACGTGAATTACAGCAATTTTTCTGACCTTTTCATATAGAGGTAGATTTTAGATGGCTTTTGAATATCCTGAAGACCTTAAGTATCTTGACAGTCACGAATACGTGCGTTTGGATGGTGAAATCGCGACCGTGGGCATTACTGCTTTTGCCGTTGACCAATTAGGGGATATTGTTTTTTTAGAATTACCCGAAGTGGGGGATGCGGTGGAAATGGGTGGAAATTTTGGCTCGATTGAATCGGTGAAAGCCGTTGAAGACCTTGCTTCTCCTGTTTCTGGTACCGTTATCGATCGCAATGAACCCCTACTCGAGTCCCCCGAGGCGATCGCGGAAGATCCTTACGGAGAAGGGTGGTTACTCAAAATTCGCCTTGACGATCCCGATGAAGAGTTGGAAACGATCGACGCGACGGAATACCGAGCGCAAGTTGAAGGTGAGGACTAGATGCAGATTTTGTCCCCCTTTTTGAGGGGGATATTTTATTGTCTTTCGTAGGCTGCTACAATTCTCTGGACGAGAGGATGCCGCACGACATCAGCAGAGGAAAGATGACAAAAAGCAATTCCCTCAACGTTTTTGAGAATTCTTTGGGTCACAACTAACCCAGAATCTTGAGAGTTGGGTAGATCGGTTTGGGTGATATCTCCGGTCACGACCATGCGAGCGCGAAAACCCAAACGGGTTAACACCATTTTTAACTGTGCCGGGGTTGCATTTTGGGCTTCATCGACAATCACAAAAGCATGGCTCAGGGTTCGCCCGCGCATATAGGCGAGGGGAGCAATTTCAATTTTTCCCCGTTCCATTAAATCGGGAATTTTCGCGGGTTCGATAAATTCGTAAAGGGAATCATAAAGAGGACGCAAAAAAGGATTAACCTTTTGCTGCAAGTCCCCAGGCAAAAACCCTAATTTTTCCCCCGCTTCAACGGCGGGACGGGTGAGGATAATGCGATCGCATTCATCATTGAGCAGTGCTTGGACGGCCAGCACGGCGGCTAAAAATGTTTTACCCGTTCCCGCCGGACCGATGCCAAAGGTAATATCATGGGTTTGAATGGCCTTGACATACTGGCGTTGGCGAAAGGTTTTTGCTCTGATCGTTTCTCCTTTACGGGTAACGGCCAAAACATTTTTTTGCAGGTCTTTATACTCGTCCGTCTGTCCTGTATCCACTGCATGAAATGCCGTTAAGATATCGGGGCTGCTGATGGGCTTTTCTTCTTTCCAGTAGGGCGCAAGGGAGTGCAGAACCTGTAAGCAGCGCTCTACTGCTTTCGGCGCTCCCGAAAGTGTTACATCTCGCCCTCGCAAGGTTAACTGCACCCCGGTATGACGGGAGAGGAGCTTGAGATTCTCCTCTCCGGTTCCGGCTAGGGCGATCGCGCTTTCATTACTGGGAAATTGTAGGGTTTCTGTCCTCACTCTATTTAATTGCAACCCTAAATATCACCCTAATTACCAATCGCTATTACCCGGTCGCCAGTTTCCCCGACTTTCGCCGCTAGAGCGCCTGCGTCGAAAAGAAGGGCGACGGGAAGGTATGGAAGGACGGGGAATAGAGGGTTTTTTAAATCCGCGCCGATCGCCATTTTCGTCATTTTGAAATCGCGAACTATTATTATTGCGATCGTAGGAGTTAAATTCACGGCTATTCTCGCGAACGCCGAAAATTTCTAGTCGAGCAGACTGTCCCGAGGCGATCGCCGCCGCCTCTAGCGTTGCTCTAATCGCATCAATATTACGTCCTCCGCGACCAAATACTCGTCCTTGTTCTTCTTCTGCAAAAGCCACGCGAATTAGGACTCGTTGATTGCTCCGAGCGATTTCAC
This sequence comes from Spirulina sp. 06S082, assembly GCF_034932145.1. Classification (NCBI taxonomy): domain Bacteria; kingdom Bacillati; phylum Cyanobacteriota; class Cyanophyceae; order Spirulinales; family Spirulinaceae; genus Spirulina; species Spirulina sp. 06S082. Next base: position 24,162 of record NZ_JAYGHV010000015.1, read on the forward strand.
AGTGAATGCTAAGAGACTCTGGCGATTCTAATAGGGGTTCAATTAAAAACCGAGCTAATTCTTCATAATTGGGTTGAGAGGACGTAGTTGAGGAAGAGGATGGAGAAGAAGATGGAGAAGAAGACGGGGAAAATGTAATTGATTCAGGCATCCTTCACTTGCTCGAAAACTTGGGCTTTCTTGAAAATATTACGAACTGTATCGGTAGGTTGAGCGCCTTGTTTGAGTCGCTTCACGATCGCTGGAACGTTCAAGCGAGTTTCGTCAGTGCGGGGGTTATAAAATCCCAGTTCCTCAAGGGGGCGGCCGTCTCGACGGTCGCGGCTGTTCATGGCTACAATTCGGTAGCTAACTTCTCTCTTCTTGCCGTATCGCTTTAGTCGCAGCTTAATCATCTTAAAATAACACTACTTTGCTTACAATCTCTGTTCCGATTCTGACATACTCCCAATGTTAAATGCAAGCACTCTTATAAAAGTCTTTTTTCTCAATTATCTTGACGATTCCTTCAAGATTGCTATAATGAACCTCATGAGGCGATCGCAGGCGATCGCCACTCAAAAGAAAATACATCTGCGAGTTTGGTGAAAAACCTTGCAATCCGGGCAGTGTATCGCTGTCCTTGCGCTGAGTCAGATCGTGCTTCACTAGCCCGGTCGTTACTGTACGGTCATTCACCACTATACGTCTCTCCCGGTTTGATTTCGGAGAAATGTAGGAGACGTATAGTGGTGAGACCGCTTGAGTTGACCGGTCTAGTCCCGAGGGGTTTACGAAGGGGAAAGCTGACTCCCGGATGTATTTTTTTTATTGAGCAGTAATTTTAGATGCTTGACGAGCGCGATCGATCAGTTTTTGGGGAGAATCATTACGGAAAACAGCCAAACGGGAGATTTTATAATGATTTTGCCAAAAATTAAGTTTATAGATTTCATCGTTATATAAATATCCAGATTGATAGTATTTAGAAGTATAAAATTTAACTCTTCTATTGATGCGATTATAAGGATAAGCAAAGTGTAAAGACACTGTGGGATTTAAAGTTGGCTCTGCAATACATTCTTGTAGTTTTCGTTGAGACTCTAAAAGTTCCTTCTCGAGTTCTGAGATTTCTAGCTTAGTTAAATGGGTATGATTGACCCCGGCAGATTGTACATCATAAAACCCCTTTTTGAACCCATCTTTAACTCGATCGCAGTTGAGGTATTTATCTTTGCGATCGGGTTTTTCTCGTTCCATAAAAGCCGGATTTAAAAATAAAACAATAGGGATTCTGATATTATATTGTTTTGCCAATTTTTCTAAAAGCGGTAAAACAAAAGCATGAATATTTTCATAACCATCATCAAATGTTAACATCACCGGACGTTTGCCAACATATTTTTGAGGAATTGTTTTTGTTTTGGTTAGAAAATAGTCATATAAATCTTGGGATGATAAAAACCAATATTCCTCTTGAATTAAATATTTGAGAACTTGTTCTAAATCTTGAACTGGATAATCGAGGTAGGAAGCGCGAGAAGGTAACTTTTCTGGATTAGTTCTATCAAAGATACTATGAAACCCAAAAATAGGAATTTTGAATGACATTGAATCAATAATTATTTTGGCGATCGCCAAACTTAGAGCTATTGCGATCGCCAGACCGAAATATGTTTTAGATAAACCAATTTTTTTAAAATTTTTCATCTTAATTTCTATTTTAAATAACGGATCGCGCTAAGGCTAACCCTAGCATTAACTGGCATTCTCTGGCAATGCAATGTAATGTTAGGTTTTAAATGGTAGGTTGTGGGATGTTGCCCTCAGAACTACTGACTTTGTTCTTTATCCCCCCTAATCTATGTCAAACAAGAGTACTGGAGCGTTTTTGGGTGGCGTGCTGATCGGTAGCGCGATCGGTGCTGTTGTCGGGATTTTGGTTGCTCCTCGTTCCGGTCGAGAAACCCGACAAATTCTCAAAAAATCTGCGGATGCCCTACCGGAATTAGCTGAAGATTTATCCGCGACGATTCAATTGCAAGCCGATCGCCTGTCGGAGTCTGCGGTACAGAGTTGGGAGGAAACCCTCCTGCGCTTGAAAGACGCGATCGCGGCTGGTATGGAAGCCAGTCAGCTTAAAGCAGAGGAGTTGGCACAACCGCGCAATGTTACAGTAGAGTCCTCTAGCCCCGATTCCGATAATCATCTGTAATGGTTGTAAAACCATTAATACTTGATAATTAAAATTGACAATGAATTATTGATCTCAATGCTCGATCCTTTATTTTGGCTCGGCCTTTCTCTTTTATTGGTTGCCGTCAGTTTAACGGCAGTTTTAATCGCTGCTTTGCCTGCATTTCGAGAAATAGCAAGGGCAGCACGAAGTGCAGAAAAGTTATTTGATACCTTGCGACGGGAATTTCCTCCCACTTTAGACGCAATTCGCCTGACAGGTTTGGAAATTAGCGAACTGACAGATGATATTAATGAGGGGGTAAATAGTGCCAGTGGAGTCGTCAAACAGGTGGACGAGAGTTTAGGTTCGGCACGACAGCAAGCCAAAAATGTCGGGGTGAAGACCCAAAGCGCGATCGCGGGAGTACAAGCTGCTTGGCAAACTCTCAATCGTTCTAGTACAAGAGTGCCTACCGATCGCCGACTGCCTTCTCCTAAACCTTCTTTGGAATCTGACGATCGCCGCGATTTTCGTCTAACTCGTTCTTCTGAAGATGAGAAAAAATAAAAGTAAGCTCTGAAAGAGGTTTTTAATCCTCGGCGCGATCGCTATCCAATTCATCAGTTTTTTGTTCAATTTTTGTCAACCAAACTCTTAAATTGTCCAAATTTTCAAAGGCTAACATTTCTAATCCCAAGACTTCCAACTGGGAGATATTTAAGCCCGAAATTCGTTCTTCTATGTCGGGTGCTAATTGGCCAAATCGCCACGCAAGTTGACGTAAAATTAACTGCACCAAACTTTCTTGGCGGCCTTCTTGGCGACCTTCTTGGCGACCTTCTTGGCGACCTATCTCGATTCCTTCTTCCATCCAACTGGTGACAATTTGCATAACTTCCTCCTTTTCCTCTGGTTTAATTGTAGCAATTTGTTCGACAAATAGACGATTTTCGGACTCGTTTAATTTTAAATAACTGTCCACAAAACCGGAAATCAGTTGCATTCGTGCTGGATCGAGGCGTAATGTTGCTAACAGTCGCAAGCATTCTACCTTGACTCTTGGCCTATCTTCGGTGGCGATATTCCTTTTGGACATAAGTGC
>NZ_JAYGHV010000016.1:0-27025 GCF_034932145.1 Spirulina sp. 06S082
AGGGGCTATGGGATAGAGAGGTGCGTAGTTCACCCAAGGAGAATCAATCTCTCGAAGCCAAAATGAAGGGGATTTTTGAAATAGAATCCATGTCTTGTTTATATCTGACTATATTTTGGTTAACTATTAAATCTAGCTATTACTTTAGAGAAAATGAGAAAACGATCGCTGACTTCTTTTTGCTTGACAAGTTTGGGTTTGACTGCTTTTAATCTGGCGATCGCCTTGGCGATGCCTGCTTATAGTGCCGAAAAAATTATCTTGCGTTACGGTCCTCTGGAATTTACCTTGAGGCGAGAGTCTTTGGAACACTATGCCGAAAAAGGAACGATCGCGCCAGATTTAGATGACTTTACAACCCGATTGAATAAAAATCAACGACAACAATTGCGAGAGGTCCTCTCAGCCAAAGCTGAACTCGATACTGTTGCAGTTTCGCAATTCTTCTATTCCACCCAAGGAGAAGCCATTTTAAATCTCCTGGGCAAGGTGGTACAAACGAGATCGGGAGAGTCGGGATTTTATGCCCTGCGATCGGCGCTAATTTTAGCCTCTGCCGATGAAAAAGGGCTTACCCCTTTAAATATCATCAAAAAGTTTCCCACCTCTGAAATTTTGCTCAATTCTGCTTCTGCTTTCGATCTGTTGAACCAAGCGAGTCAATCTGTTCAAATGACCCAAAAGGCGATCGCCGCGATCGAGTCGGAAGTGTCCAATACCGATGCAGTGCAGGGAGATTTCCCCCTAGATTTGCAGGTAGTTGGGGAGACAGCTTATACGAAAATAACTCTTATTCTTAACGATCGCGATCGCGATCGGGCTTTTCCTGCGGATCTCTATCTTCCCGATCGCCGCAATCTCGATCTCTCTCCTTTAATAATTATTTCCCACGGTTTGGGTTCCGATCGCCAAACCTATACCTATCTCGCTCAACACCTTGCCTCTCACGGTTTTGCCGTTGCTGTCCCCGAACATTCCGGCAGTAATTCTCAACAGTTACAAAACTTAGCAAAAGGCTTGGTTCAAGATATCAGTCCTCCTCGGGAATTCATCGATCGCCCCCTCGATATTCGATTTTTACTCGATCGGCTGGCAGAAAAATACGGTCATCGTCTGAACTCACAGCGCGTCGGGGTTCTCGGTCAATCTTTTGGCGGTTATACAGCACTGGCTCTCGCTGGAGCCGAGTTAAACTTTCCGCAACTGGAGGCACAATGTCAACTAAAGAATTATTCTCTGAATTTGTCTCTTTTACTACAATGTCCGGCACAGGCTCTTGCGGGACAAAAATACACCTTGCACGACGATCGCATTGCGGCAGTTATGGCGATCAATCCCATTACCAGCAGTGTTTTTGGGGATGCAGGGATGGGATCGATCCAAATTCCTACGGCGATCGTGACGGGAAGTGCCGATACGGTTGCTCCTGCGTTAGCCGAACAAATTTTACCTTTTACGGCTCTCGTTACACTCCATAAATATCTTATTTTGTTAAAAGGTGGCACTCACTTTTCGACCCTGGGTATCTCTTCTGATGACATTGCCCTGCCTCCTCGTGTCATCGGTCCCGATCCGGCGATCGCCCGCGATTATATGAAAGCCCTCGGTTTAGCCTTTTTCGGCGCTTACATTGCGGGGGATTCTCAGTATGAATCTTATCTGAGTGCTGACTATACCCGACACCTACAGCGCCCAGAGATGCCCGTAAGTTTGGTTAAATCTTTACTTCGGGAGCAATTAAACTGATTTTGTCATCTCTTTTTGTCATCTCTCATTAGGTATAAATACTTTTACAAAAGTTTACAAAATATTACTAATTTTCATATAGAATATTAATTAATATGAACAAAGTCTAAGGAACGCCCCCTGGAAGATGTGGGAAAAATATCTCAAGACCTTTATTTAAAGAGATTTTTGGGCTAGAAGTAACTTCGATCGCGGCGATCGCGCTGAAATGAAACTCACTACTCATTATAAGATTTATTGCGTTTTATTAATTTTTAGCGTTGAGAAGCACGATGAGGGTACATTTTCCAATTCCTACTGTCTCTCCTCGAGGAAAAGCCTTAATTTGTCTGTTGTTCGAGATTTATAAACAAGGAGAAATTGCTCATGCTTGGCTCTATCAAAAAAATGTTTCAAGGAAAGTCTTATTATTTAGAAGATGGCTCAGAGTCTTCTACTGACGAACCCACTGTTTCTACTCCCACTACGGAAGAAAAGCCAGAACCTGTTGAAGCCGAAGCTGAAAAATCGGAAGATGTTCCTGCGGTAGAAGCTGAAACCAGCAAAGGTGGAACGAAAAAATCTAGTCAGAAAAAGGGCAAAAAAAAGGCTGCGGCTGTAGAGAAATTAGAGGAAGTCGTTCAACCGGAAGCACCGGCTGCAGTTTCTCCGAGTACATCTAATACCCTCGAACTGATTAAGGCAGCAGTTGAAAAACCGACACCTCAAGCCCAAGCAGACAGTAAAGAGGAAGGCTCAACTTTTGCTCCCGATTATTTACTTTATACCAAAACTCAAGCCAAGCGTCGTCCAGGAGCTTGTATGGATTCTTTCCTCAAGATGGCACGTCAAAAGTCCTAAAAAAGGAAGATGGGAGGGGAAAAGCATTTTCCTCTTCTCTCCCTCTCTTTTTTCTCTTCTTCTTTATTGCCCAAACCGCGAGCGATCGCATTCACAGAGCAAAGGTCCTAAAAGGTCGCGCATAACAGCGACGGGAACTTCAAGAAATTCGCTAACACTCTCGATAATGCCGTTAACATCCGAAGCTACACTCGCTAAGTTCTGCCCGTCGATGTACATATATTCAAGAGGATAGTTTCGGAAAAAGTCTAAAAGACTGATTTTATTATCATCTCGTGCAGACATGACGATCGCAGAACGTAGAGCCTGAATATTGGCGCGGTGAGATTTTGTGTGAATGATATTTCCTAACTCAAAAAGTGCGTATTCTGCGGGTAGGGTACTTAAAAGATCGTACAAAAAGAGAAAGTCAACACTGAGTTCTGAGGACATCAGCCGTCGTAATGTTTCTGGGTCTTGACCGGAATAGCGAACGAGCATTTTTACGTCTCGAGCAATTTCTCCTGTTTCAACAAAGGCTTCTAAGTTTTTAACCTTAAAACTTTGCTGAATGGGACCGTAGCTAACAACAATTTGTTCTGCGGCTTCGGTGGGAGGAGTACCGAGGAGAAAGCTCGCTCCTGCTCCTAAAAGGCATATTCCTCCCACAGAGAATATCTTAGCCGTTTTTTGAGTTAGTTTTTGAGTTAGTTTTTGGGTTAGGGATTTTAGTGGCGATCGCGATAACAAAGACATGGGTGCAATTTCCTTTAGCATTCAGGTAGGTGCTGGTTTAATATCGGGACGCGAAAGGGCGATCGCGTCCCATCTTGTTTAGAGGTTGTCTTATTCGGCGATGTTGCCTTGAGTCTCGACGGTAACAATTGCCTCGTCTGCATCGTCGCGATCGGCTTGGGTATTATCTGTTGTGGTTTGGGAATCTTTTTCCAACAGGTTTGTCATCGCATCACGGCAATTCTTGACCGTTTCTGCGGAAACGAGAGTTGCACCACTTTCGGCGGAAATAACATTTCCTTCCGAATCAACGGCCAATTTATCGCATTCACAAATCAGAGGTTCGAGGAGATTTCTTGCCACATTTAAAGCAGGCTCGATCTGAACCATAAAATTACTGACCTGATTGTAAACTGTTTGCATTCCACTCAAGTCAAGATTGAGAATATCGACGGGATAGCGTTGTACCACTTCTAAGAGGGAAATACGATTATCTCCTGCGAGAGAGCGCTCGATCGCATCCTTCAAACCGACAAGATTATCATCAACTTGACCCGTGTTAACGGCTTTATTGACCTGTAAAAGAACAAAGTCACCAATGGAACTTCCGAGGACATCCTGAACAAAAGTCGGGCTGAGGCGAATTTCTAGAGTCAGAAAATTCTGTAAGATTGAGGGTATATCCTCGCCGATATTCTCTAAAAAGCTATTAACTTCGGAAGGAAGTTCTCCCGTTTGAGCAAAATTGACTAGAAAGCCGGTAGGAATGGTAATTTCGGTTTCTTGATATTTAACATTGATGATGTCTGTGGCTGCGGCTGGCATTCCCCCGAAGATCAGCCCGGCACCAATACCGATCGCGCAACTTTGCCCGATTGTTTTGACTTTTGTTAAAGATTTGCGGAATTGAGTCCCGATTTGACGGAATTGAAAGGTAGACGACATGACCGACACTCCAAAATTGAGAAGGAATAAATGATTTTTAAAAAGGATAACAGTTCGTTTTGATACTCAGTATATGGCAAATTACGGAAATTGTTCGATTTTCTGCGGGTTTTCTTATTTTCTCGGACTTTCTTCAAGATTCGATCGCAATCTAGCAAGTATTTATACTAGAAGCGTCTCGGTGCGATCGCATTTTCTGCAAATAATAGCCAACCAAATACAAGGAGCCGCCTAAAACCACCCCATAATCTGTAGTTATTGCTTCATTTAGTGCAGGAAAAAGGTCGAAGTAAGTTTGACAAAAAAGTAATTCTGGACAAATTTGTTTTGCTAATGTTTCTAATTGCTTGGGTTCGGTATAGTCTTTATGGGGAACGGGAACGAGATATAAGCGATCGCCTGGTCGCAGTAATGCGGCTAAAATTCCTTTTTGATCTTTGCTGGCTAAAATGCCGATAACCCAGGCGATCGGAGTATTCAATGTTTCCACATATTGGCGTAGCATTTGAGCGGCTACGGGGTTATGTGCGCCATCTATGAGGATTTTCTGTTGTTTCCATTGCGTCCATTGTAAGCGACCTAACCAGCGCGTTTTAGCAATACCGATTTGGATGGATGCTTGAGAGATATGCCAGCCTTTTTGTTGCAGGACTTGGAGTGCGGCGATCGCGATCGCGGAGTTCATTAATTGGACATCTCCCAGCAAAGGTAATTCATATTCAATCTTGTTAAATTTGGCTCGATTTTCTGCAATTCTCTCTGCGGGTTTAACCCAGATACTCGGACAATTTAAAGTTTGTATTCTTTCTTGAATGACGGGTTTTGCTTCTCTTGGCAATTGACCTATAATTGCCGGACAATTTGGTTTTAAAATCCCTGCTTTTTCTCTGGCAATTTCAGCGACAGTATCGCCTAAAATCTGCCAATGTTCTCGACTGAGAGATGTAACGATCGTAACGAGAGGGGAATCACAAACATTGGTTGCATCTAATCGTCCTCCTAAACCCACTTCCATGATGGCAATATCAACATTTTCTCTGGCGAAATAAAGCCATGCGGCGGCGGTAAATATTTCAAATTGAGTGGGGGGAAATTCTGGCGCGATCGCGGCAATTACTTCTTTTACTATTTCTTCTAATTGTTGAGACTCAATTTCTCGTTCATTAATACAGATTCGTTCTGTCCAACTAACTAAATGAGGAGAAGTATAACGACCCACTTTATAGCCAGCAACGGTTAAAGTTGAAGATAAATAAGCACAAACTGAACCTTTGCCATTTGTTCCGGCAATGTGGGCGATCGGGACGCTATGATGAGGATTTCCTAAACGATTTAGAAGAAAATTAATGCGTTCTAATCCTAAATTAATACCGAATTTTTGCCAAGGGTTGAGAAGCTCGTTAATTGTCATTAATATTTATATTGAGAATTTGTTTTACTTTGATTTATAATTAGGATAGTTCATAGAGCGCGATCGCATTGGAGATTTATCTTTATGGTACAAGCTATTCCCAAGTCTCTAACATTGGCAGAATTTCTCAAACTCCCAGAAACAAAACCCGCTAGGGAATACATCGACGGGACAATTATACAAAAACCAATGCCACAAGGAAAACACAGTGTAATTCAAGGTGAACTCTCCGCCGCAATTAATGCTATTCTTAAGCCCGCTAAAGTTGCCAGAGTTTTTACTGAACTACGCTGTACTTTTGGCGGGCGATCGATCGTTCCAGATGTATGTACATTTGTTTGGGAGAGAATTCCTCGCGATGAGGATGGTACAATTGCCAATGTTTTTCGAGCATCTCCAGATTGGACAATAGAAATTCTCTCTCCCGATCAAAATCAAACTAGGGTCATTAAAAATATTCTCTATTGTTTGCAGCATCAAACCCAAATGGGTTGGCTAATCGATCCGAGAGAGGAAACAGTCTTAGTTTATCGCCCTCAGCAGCAAGTTGAACTCTTTGATGAACCTCACCAAGTTCTTCCCGTACCTCCCTTTGCTAAGGACTTTAAACTCACGGTAGAGGCACTATTTGGCTGGCTGTTGGAGTAGTCTATGAGTTTAACTCAAAACAATAAAATAAAATCCTCTCCCGAACAATCGAGAGAGAATTTTGCGATCTGACTCCTTTTAAAATGACTCTTTTTAAAATTGGTAGTCGTATTAGTGCTACTTTACAAATTTGGTAATTCTGCTTCAAACGCTTTGCGATCGGGAAAAATATTAAATACTCGATCCATGCTAGTTAACTCAAACAGCATAGAAATTTGTTCGTTAATGGAGCAAATACAAAGAGAAGCACTTGCGGCTCTCACAGTTTTAAGAGCGAGAACTAAAGCACCCAGTCCCGAACTGTCCATAAAGGTGACATCCTTAAAATCGATCAAAATTATCTCGGCACCTCCATTTTTGACGCTTTCACCGATCTCGTTGCGAAATTCGCTGGCTTTTGTTCCATCTAAAATCCCAGCAGGTTCGACGATTTTAACTTTTTTATTGGTAGAACTCATACTTCCCATAAGTTGGTTAACGCGATTTAAATTAATAACACTTTACGCTTCCGATATCCCAGTTGCGATCGAATCTCGATAACGGTCAAGTTCTCCTCATTAAACTGGATGGAGCGGTATTTTGGCAACTTGGTAGATGCAGGATAATCCCTTAATCATAACAATCTTGCGAGATTGTGGAAACTGAGAGGATAAAGGTGATGGCAAAAATGCAACAGGAGCAATTCTGTCAAGCCCGTAGAAATCTTGTCGTCTCGTTATGCCCTAAAATTGGAGGCAAGGATTCGCAGAGGGAGGGACGGAAATGGAGACTTATGATGTCATTGTCATTGGTGCGGGTCATAACGGTTTGGTCTGTGCTGCTTACTTGCTTGAAGCGGGTTACAGCGTTTTGCTCTTGGAGTCGCGATCGCTACCAGGGGGTGCTGCAACGACGGAAGAAGCCCTTCCCAAGGACGCACCAGGCTTTAAATTCGATCTTTGCGCGATCGACCACGAAGCGATTCATCTCGGTCCAGTGGTGGAAGAATTGGAACTAACGAAATATGGGTTGGAATATTTACCTTGCGATCCGGTGTTATTTTGTCCGCAACCCGATGGTACAAATTTTCTTGCTTGGCGATCGGTGGAGCGCACCCGCAAAGAAATTGCCCGTTACAGCGATCGCGATGCTCGTAAATATGTTGAATTTATCGACTATTGGCAGCATTTGAATGGTGCCCTCGCACCGATTTTTAATGCCTCTCCGATGGCTCTCCTCGATATTGCGGGGAACTACGATCGCGAGAATTGGCAAGATTTATGGACGGTTTTTGGCTCTAGAAACAAAGTTCTCGATTTTGTTCATAATCTTGTTACTTCTCCGACGAATCTTCTCAATGAATGGTTTGATAGCGAAACCGTGAAAGCCCCCCTCGCTTGTCTCGCGGCGCAAATTGGCGCACCTCCTTCTCAAAAAGGAATTGCGATCGGGGCGATGCGAATGGCGATGCGTCACGATCCTGGGCTATTTCGACCGCGAGGAGGGTCAGGAGCGCTGGTTGCAGCCCTGGTTCGACGCATTGAGGATAGGGGGGGTAAAATCCTGACGGAACAACGGGTAGAGCGCGTTTTAGTCAACAATGCGGGACGAGTAGAAGGGGTGCGGGTTGGTAATGGGACGGAATATCGCGCTAATACGGGAGTAATTTCTAATATTGATGCTCGTCGCTTATTTTTGGAGTTGTGCGATCGCGTCGATGTAGACTGTGCTGCACCGAAGTTAAGGGAGACATTAGAGCGACGTATTGTTAACAATAATGAAAGCGTGCTTAAAATTGATTTGGCGCTCTCAGAAGCGCCGCAATTTATGGCTTACGATCGCCCCGATGAGGCACTGGTGGGATCGATTTTAATTGCTGATTCGGTGAATCATGTAGAAAAAGCACACGCTTTCTGTTCTTTTGGGGAAATTCCTTCAGATCCGGTTTTATATGTTGTTTGCCCGACCTTACTCGATCCAAGTTTAGCACCAGAAGGAAAGCATACTTTATGGGTTGAATGTTTTGTTCCTTATCAAATTGCTCACCATGAAGGACTGGGGTTAAAGGGGACAGGATGGACTGAAGAATTAAAAGCAGAAGTGTGCGATCGCGTTTTGGATAAATTAGCAGCTTATGCCCCCAATATTCAGCGATCGGTTATTGCTCGTCGCATCGAAAGTCCACCAGAACTCGAGCAGCGTTTGGGACTAGCAAAAGGAAGCCCTTATCAGATCGATATGACCTTAGATCGCATGATTTTCTTCCGTCCCTTAGCAGAATTAGCAGATTATAAAACTCCCATTGATGGGTTATTTTTAACAGGAGCAGGGACTCATCCAGGAGGGGGAATTTCCGGAATGCCAGGACGCAATTGCGCCCGTGCTTTCATCCAAAATCAACAGCCTTTTTTAGAAAAACTAACCGACGCACAAAACTCTCTTGTTTCTCTGTTGCGATCGGCATTAGGAATCAACAAAAAGGATGAATAATAATTGATAATTGATAACTAAAATGCGCGAACCTAAGAAAAACTTGTTTTTTTATCATCTGTTTAAATGGTCGATTGTGAGTCCGATGCTACACGGCTATTTTCGCGGGCGTATTTATGGCGTAGAAAATGTTCCTCAAGAGGGTCCTTTAGTGGTTGCGAGTAATCATGCCAGTAATTTCGATCCCCCCATTGTTTCTAATTGTGTCTGTCGTCCCGTGGCATTTATGTCCAAAGAAGAGTTATTTAAAATTCCGATTTTAAAACAAGCAATAGAGTTATATGGTGCCTATCCCGTCAAGCGTTCTTCCGCCGATCGCAGTGCGATTAAAGCAGCAATTTCATCCTTAAACGAAGGTTGGGCTGTAGGCATATTTTTACAAGGAACTCGCACGCTAGATGGGAAAGTCACTGAACCAAAATTAGGCGCAGCGATGATTGCAGCTAAGGCAAAAGTTCCCATTCTTCCGGTGAGTTTGTGGGGAACAGAAAAGATATTACAAAAAGGTTCTTCTTTTCCTCATCTTGTACCCGTAACAGTCCGAATTGGTGAGGCGATCGATCCTCCAAGTTCGAGTAAAAGAGATGAGCTACAATCTGTAACAGAAAAGTGTGCAGAAGCAATTAATTCTCTGCACGCTTTAGGGCGATAATATTGCTTTTAACTGTCGAAAAGCATCTCAATTTGAGAAGAAAATGGCAACATCAGTAGAATATGAAAGAGCGATCGCGGCTTTGCAATGGGAGGAATTGCGATCGCTTTGGGAAAATATCGAGCAAGGCAATACTACCCCTGATTGGGAGCCGGGTAAAGCCTTTGAATACTTAGTTTTACGAGCTTTTCAGCTTGATAGAGCTACAGTCAGATATCCTTATAGTGTGAAGTTATTTGAGGAAAATGTCGAACAAATTGATGGGGCTGTCTATTGTAGTGGACTTTCTTGTATAATCGAGAGTAAAGATTGGGCAAAAGATGTCGATATTGGTCCCATTGCCAAACTTCGCAACCAGCTTTTGCGTCGTCCTCCAAGCACAGTGGGTTTAGTGTTTAGTCGAACTGATTTTACTAATCCTGCTCGTAAACTTTTAACTTTTTCTGCTCAACCTACTATTCTTCTTTGGACTGGAAATGAATTAAAATATTCACTGGAGCAGGAAAAGATGTGCGAATATTTAACATACAAATATCGTGCTTGTGTAGAGGAAGGAATACCCGATTTTGACTTTAGAGAGGTGGTATAAACCATGAACGCTTACATTGTTACTGAAGTTGCTTTTGACGAACATTTACTTCGCAGTTTAATTCCTGAAGATTTACTCAATGATGTTGGACTTTTTGCCGCAGGAAAAACATCTGGTTTGAAGTCTTTTGCTCGTTCTGTCGTTGTGCGTCGGCAAATCCCAACTGTTATTGTTGCTGATGCTGATTCAATGATACCAGAATTAATTGAATATCGTCGTCGAGATATTAAAGAAATTGTAGAAATTTTAGCAATTGATATTCCTGTTGAAGTCATTCTCGCCGAACCGGAAATGGAATGTATTTTATTTTACGATCGCTCTTTTCTGGCGCGAGTTTTTGGTGGCGATCTTTCTGAAGAGAAAATCGAGTTAGCAAAACTTCAGCCGAAAAAAGCCTTAGAACAATTAATTTCTCAGTCAAACAAATTCGATAATATGATTGAATTATTGAGCGTGTTAACAGATGAAGATATTGAGATTTTACGTCAAGCACCCACGATTCAAGAAACTATTCAATTTCTGCGATCGGCACGCAAACTTACACTTGTTTAATCAATTTACAATTAGCGACTTTTTCTCTTTTGAATTATGGGTTTCAAGAACTAAACTTTAACAAAATTATTGCTTGCGTTAGCAACAATAATCCGGCTTCTTGGCACGTGGCTGAAAAAGTGGGGATGCACTATGAGAAAATAATAGAAGCAAATCCGGAAGAGTATCGCGATCGCGGCAAACAATATGCGATCGATCGTGAAGAATTTCAGGAAAAGCGATCGCCTAAAAATACCCCGATCGCCTAAATTAGAGTAATATAAATTCAGATCGCCAACTTGATGCGCGATCGCCTTTTATCTTTTCGTGAAAAAAGGAACGATATTATTATGAAAATAGCTTTAAAATCTGCCTCGATCGCCACACTTTTAGCAACAATGCTTTTAGGGTGCGGACAGTCCCCAGAAAGTACGGATACGCAATCTTCAGAAAGTACAACAACTGAGAAATTTGTCGCTATTACCCAAATTGTCGAACACCCTGCCCTTGATGCAACCCGAGATGGAGTTAAAGATGAATTAGCAGAGGCAGGATTAAAAGAGGGAGAAAACTTAAAATGGCAGTGGGAAAGCGCTCAAGGTAATCCTAGCACTGCTGCACAAATTGCTAGTAAATTTGTTGGCGATCGCCCTGATGTTATTGTGGCGATCGCGACTCCTTCCGCACAAGCTATTATTTCTGCGACAAAAGAAATCCCTGTTATTTTCACTGCTGTTACCGATCCCATCGGAGCAAAATTGGTAGAAAATCTGGAAAAACCGGGAGAATTAGTAACAGGAGTTACGGATCTTTCTCCCATTGGCGAACAATTGGATTTAATCAAAGAAATTACACCGGAAGTAAAGCGCGTTGGTGTACTTTATAGTGCCGGAGAATCTAATTCTGTGAGTTTGGTAGAATTGTTAAAAAAAGAAGCAATATCTCGCAATTTAGAAATTGTTGAAGCAACTGCCACACAATCGAGTAATGTAGCCACAGCAGCACAGAGTTTAATCGGGAAAGTAGATGCTATTTATGTTCCCACGGATAATACTATTGTTTCAGCTTTAGAAGCAGCAATTCAAATCGCGACAGAGAACAAAATTCCCCTTTATGCAGGAGATACCGATTCCGTCGAAAGAGGTGCGATCGCGGCACTGAGTTTCAACTATTATGATGTGGGCAGACAAACGGGAAAGATTGTTCTTGAAGTCTTAGAAGGTAAAAAACCGGGGGATATTCCCGTACAATCTGTAGAGAAACTACAATTATTTGTGAATCTCAAAGCAGCAGAAGCAATGGGAGTAGAAATTCCTGAAAGTGTGAGAGCTAAAGCAGAGAAGGTGATACAATAAAGAAAATCTTGCAAGTTACAGAATCTAACTTGCAAGAATTATTCAGAGTTTATTGGGTTATGTTGAGTTTATCCGTTAGCATCTATGCAGGCAGCGAGTTCCTCTTGATATTCAGAGGCAAGTTCGTCTACGTCTTCCTCAGTAATACTATCGAGTTCCTCTTCAGCCATAATAGCATCAAACCAACAAGCACAAGCTAATTCGCCTATTCCTTCTGCATCGCATCTGTCTAGCATTGCGCCATCAATTTCAATGGTAGTTTCTTCTGCCCGAAGCGGAGAAGAAGTTAATGCCATCGCGCCAATACTAAACAATAAAACTGCGGCAAATGAGGTGGAGACTTTAAGATACCTTTCCATGGATTTCTCTCTTTTTTTTGAGAAAATAATTTGTTTGTAGTCAATCGCTCCAATACTCGCTAATACTGGATTGATTTGGGTTTAGTCTTCTAATCATGGCACAAGAAAAAAAAATTCGCTGAAATTTAATTCAAATCATTTAAAATTCAAATCAGTTTATAGTATTTATAAAGTTCAGATGAATATAATTGCTTTTTTTGGTGCAATTGAACTAGGTTTGCTCTACGCTTTAGTGGGCATTGGCGTGTATTTATCTTTCCGTGTATTGGACTTTCCCGACTTAACAGTTGATGGTAGTTTTCCGTTAGGAGGTGCGGTTGCAGCGACTTTAATTGCTAATGGGATCGATCCTTATTTAGCGACGGGAGTGGCAATTTTTGCGGGAGGAATAGCGGGTTTGATTACGGCATTTCTCAACGTACAATTTAAGATTTTGCACCTTCTTGCCAGTATTTTAACGGCGATCGCGCTTTACTCAATTAATTTACGCATTATGGGCAAACCCAATGTTTCTTTATTGGGACAGTCTACCGCGATCGCGCCTCTAGAAGAACTCTTGAATTTTATGCCCAGTTGGGTTGCAACACCCCTTATTTTATTGATTTTAGTATTATTAATTAAATTCTGCCTCGATTATTTTCTCAACTCAGAATTAGGTTTAGCAATGCGGGCAACGGGTACAAATCCAACAATGGCAAAAGCCCAAGGAATTTATACCGATCGCCTAATTCTTTTAGGCATAGTAATGAGTAATGCTTTAGTGGCTTTTGCAGGCGCTTTATTTGCTCAATTATATGGATTTGCGGATGTGACAATGGGAATGGGAACGATTATTTTTGGCTTGGCTGCGGTCATTATTGGCGAGAGATTGATTACTAATTCTAGCGTGCAATGGGCAACATTTAGCGCAATTTTAGGAGCAATTTCCTATCGCATTGCTGTCGCTTTTGCCTTTAATTTAGATTTCCTCGGTTTTCAAACCCAAGACTTAAATTTAGTAACAGCAATTTTAGTGGGAATTGCCCTGATTTCCCCCAAATCTTTGCCCAAAAAGTTATCCTCAAAATAAAAAAATGATTCAATTAGAAAAGATTCAAGTTAAATTTAATCCCGATACACCTCTGGAAACCATCGCCTTAAAAGCAATTGATTTGACAATTCCAGAAGGTCAATTTGTCACCGTTATTGGCAGTAATGGGGCAGGAAAATCAACTTTATTAAATGTACTGAGTGGGGATATTATTCCTCAACAAGGGAGAGTTTTAATTGGCGATCGCGATGTCACTCACTGGCAAACTGCAAGGCGATCGCAATGGGTTGCAAGAGTGTTTCAAAACCCTTTAGCGGGAAGTTGTCCCGATCTAAGCGTAGAGGAGAATTTAGCATTAGCTTATCGTCGAGGTAAAGAAAGACGCTTACAACCGGCTTTGAATCATCGCTTACGAGAAATGTTTCGGGAAAAATTGGCGAGTTTGGGACTGGGGTTAGAGAAAAGATTGCGCGATCGCATGGGACTATTATCAGGAGGTCAGCGTCAAGCCGTTAGTTTACTCATGTCCACTTTATCATCTCATCAAATTCTTTTACTTGACGAACATACCGCAGCCCTCGACCCAAAAACAGCCGCTTATATTCTACAATTAACCCAGCAAATTGTGGCAGAAAGAAACCTAACAACATTAATGGTCACTCATAGTATGGGGCAAGCGTTGGAGTTGGGAACTCGCACTCTCATGTTACACGAAGGAAAGATTATTTTTGACATCCAAGATAAAGCGCGATCGGGTTTAAAAGTAGGAGATTTACTCGATCTATTTCATCAGCAACAACAAGAAAATTTAGCGGATGATGCGTTACTTTTAGGGTAAAATTTACTAAAAATGTTTCCCCGGAATTTCCAGCCATTCACAGAGAATTGAGGTATCGATGATTAATATTTTTTGCTTCATTTTGTCTCTCTAAAGTCTTTGCAAGCTATTTTCTAATAAACTTTCTCGAACAATTTCGCCTAACGATCCTGAAGAAATTAATTTAGCTAAATTATCCATATCTTCTAGAGGGATAATTTGACTTTCTCCAGTTTCCATATTGCGATACACAATCATAACAAAGGGCAGAAAATCTGGGATTAATTCATCGAGTAATGCGGGATTATGAGTAGTTAATAAAACATCAATCTGGCGTTTTTTTCCAATATCTCGTAACATCTCTAGAAGTAATCCGGCACGAGAAGGATGTAAACCATTTTCTACTTCTTCAATTACAACCAAACTATGTGCAGGTAGAGTGAGCATTGCTGTTAAAAGCGCCAAAAATTTTAAGATTCCATCAGACATTACTCTTGGGTAAATTTGAAGAGGTGATGCCTTTTCATTCAGAGTTTCCTCACAGTACAAGATGGCATCTTCACCCCGCGATCCAACAATTTCTACCCATACTTTTTCAATTTTGAATTCAGGAATTTGAGCAAGATAACAGCATAACTCATTTTCCAGACTCAATTTTTGATGTTCTGGTAATGCTGCTATTACACCTGCTATATTTGAAGCATCCCGTTCTAAGTTTGGGGAAAGTTTAGAATAGTTTCTCATTTTAGAAGGAATCGGATTAAAAACAAAAATCTTTCGCAAGAGATCGAAGGTTTTTACATGAGCAACTTGAGCATTTTGGAGAGAATCAAAACCAGAACATAGAACTTTTTTTTCTACATATAGTGGATAAGATGGTTGTTCTGTCCACAATCTTTCATAGGCTTCGAGATGTTCTTGTCTAATTTCATAATAACTTGCATCAGGTAATAAAGAATTTATTTCAATTGGTTCGAGATGTTCTCTATTTTTTTCTGTAATCAAATTTATAGACTCGTGTTTTAAAGATAAGCCTTTGTTTGTATCAATTGTTACACTGTAAAGATAATCGGAATATTGGTCTCCATCAATAACAACTTTCAAACTAAATTCATATTCCGATTTTCGAGTTGCCCATTCAGATCCGCCTCGAATTTCTAATGTATTGCCGTTACCATTGAGTGCAGTTTCAACTGTTTCCTTTCTAGCAATGCGACTCAAAAAATCGAAAGCATCAATAATATTCGATTTTCCACTGGCATTTTTACCAATCAAAACAGTTATCGGATCGATATATAAATCGGCTTTTCGGAAACTTTTCCAATTTTCTAGGGTTAGTTTTTTAATCATGACAAACTTATAGATTTCTAAATAATTAATTGGTACAACTGAGAAGTAAACCAGTGAGAAAAAAGGGTTTGCGGCGACCGAAAGGGGTTTGCGCGATCGCAGCAATAGCCAATAATCAGGGTGCATCTCAGTTTTGTAAAAATAGCGAGCAAGATGTTTGTCCTTTGGACACGCTACGCGAACGCACTACCCCCATTATGGTTTATTGTAGTGGGAGCGTCTCGCTCCCTAGCTCTAATTATTCGGAGCAATGTTGTTTGAGATGCACCCAATAATCAGTCCCGCAAACCCAAGAATATTCCCTGCTAAAATTTCGCGTTTAGTCCTTTCTCTCCGTCATAAATCTAAATCGCAGAATTCAGATTTTAATTCGCGTTCCATCAAGGCTTGAACCGCTTCTTGAGGGGTAATGCGACCCCGTAAAAGACGATGAACTTGACGAGAAATAGGAACAGGAATGCCTTCGCGATCGGCAAGTTTAATCAAAACATTAGTCGTATTAACCCCCTCTGCGGTACCCACCAAATTTTCTAAAATTTCCTCTAAAGTTTTACCTTGAGAAAGGCCGTAACCTACCTGATAGTTACGAGAAAGAGGACTATCACAAGTTGCGAGTAAATCGCCCAAACCTGATAACCCAAAAAATGTTTCGGGATCGGCACCTAAATGCGCCCCTACGCGAATCATTTCCGGTAAAGCCCGCGTTAGTAAAGCAGCTTTGGCATTGGTTCCTAATTGCAGTCCATCGCAGACTCCCGAGGCGATCGCCATGACATTTTTTAAAGTTCCTCCCAATTCTGTGCCAATGGGGTCGCCGTTAACATAAACTCGAAAACTATCACAGGAAAACAATTCTTGCACGATTTCTGCCGCTTGTTCGTTTTGGCTGGCTACCACCGTTGCAGCCGGCAATTCTTTCATAATTTCCTTAGAAAGATTTGGCCCCGATAAGACGACAATGGGATGATCGGGAAAGGCTTCTTGCCATATTTGTGAGGGAGTACAAGTAGTCAGAGGATCTAAGCCTTTAGTGGAGGTAACAAAGATAATATCCTCGGGAATTTCTAATTTTTGCAACTGTTCGACTACCGATCGCACTCCTTTCATCGAGACGGCTGACAGAATGACTTTCGCCCCGGCGATCGCCTTGGCTAAAGGTTCGGAACTACGACGAGACCACAACCGCACGCGGTGATTGCTGCGTTCTGATACTTTAGCGAGAGCCGTTCCCCACGCTCCTGAACCAATCACAGTTAAGCGAGTAGGGAGATCGGGAGAAAAAGAAAGAAAATCAACTTGGTCTTGAGTTTCTCCTGGAGAGAGAGTCTCAAAAGCGTTAGAGTCCGTAGTTGCTTGATTAGTCATATAATTCCCTAAATTCAACAAAAACCGAATCTCAATAATTTTTCCTTTGGGTAGAAGGATTGACGAGAACTGCCAACAACATTACTATCGGGGTTCGGGTGTTGAAGTTGAGGATTTCAAGATAGATATTTCTGTCGATCCTTAAGCTCGCAACACCCTCTTATAGTAGCGAATCCTCTCAAATTATTAAATTTAATTCGTCAAGCGTTAAATGTTCCTCTTTAAGATTTCCTATGACTTATCGCAATCCCATCCCGACAGTTGATATCATTATCGAATTAACCGATCGCCGCGATCGACCCATTATTCTCATTGAACGGCAAAACCCTCCTTATGGTTGGGCTATTCCTGGCGGTTTTGTGGACTATGGGGAAACAATGGAAACGGCTGCTATTCGAGAAGCTAAAGAAGAAATTAGCCTCAAGGTGGAACTTCTCGAACAATTTTACGTTTATTCCCACCCCGATCGCGATCCCCGCAAACATACTATTAGTGTTGTCTTTTTGGCCACAGCAACGGGAGAACCAAAAGCAGCAGACGATGCCAAAAACTTAGCCCTTTTCTCTCAATGGGAAATTCCTACAAATCTCTGTTTTGACCACGCGCAAATCCTGAAAGATTATTGGTACTATCGTAACTATGGAATACGCCCTCGTTTGATTATACGCTCTTAAATATACCAAAAAGATAATGGTAAGGAAGAAAACAATTTCCTAAAGCCAGATTAGGAATATATAATAAATATGGTGGATTTGGAGAATTGCCGGATTTAGTTGTTTCCTCAACGAAATAAGTAGAAGAACGATTTACCTTATTTACAAATATAATATAGAGAGAAACTAAAAATGGATGCCGTTACAGAAAAAGCCAACAATTTGTTGATTGTTGATGATACACCTGCTAATCTCCGTTTGCTGTCTACCATGCTAGGGGGAAAAGGATATAAAGTTCGCAGCGTAATGAATGGACAAATGGCTATTAAAGCGGCACAAGCCAAGCCTCCTGATTTAGTTTTATTGGATATTAATATGCCGCAAATGAATGGCTATGAAGTTTGTACGCACTTGAAGGAGGATGAGAGGACGCGAGACATTCCTGTGATTTTTTTAAGTGCTTTAGATGATGTTTTGGATAAAATTAAAGCCTTTACCGTTGGGGGAGTGGATTATATTACTAAACCTTTTCATTTGGAAGAAGTATTAATCCGCGTACAAAATCATATTGCCCTCAAAGAAGCTAAAAATGAAATTGCCCGCAAGTCGGAGGTTTTAGAAGCCTTTAGCAATAATCTCAAAGCGTTACATCGTTTGGATACAACGGAGTATCAAGATTTTACCGCACAATTTGCAGATTATCTCGCGACGGGGTGTAAGATTCTCGGATTTCCAACGGGTGTTATTAGTAAGATTGAAGGAGATATTTATACTATTAAAGCCGCGCGATCGCCCTGGGATTTTCTTCAGCAAGATCGAGAATTTGCTTTAGAAGATACTTTTTGTATCGCAACAGTAAAAAGTAAGTCAACTCTCGCTTATGATAATATTAGTCAAATTCCTGAATTAGCCGAGCATCCTGGATATAAGAATTATACTTTGCAATCTTATCTCGGTACGCCTATTTGGGTCAATGGCAAAATTTATGGAACGCTGAATTTTTCTTCGCAGGAAATTCGCGTCCAAAAATTTGAGGTACAAGAAAAAGAAATTATTGAATTAATGGCGCAAAGTTTAGGGAAGGCGATCGCGGCAGATCAAATTGAAAATCAACGTCGGGAAGCCGTGAAAGCATTACAAATAGAGCAGCAAAAATCCGAGACTTTGCTCTTAAATATTCTCCCACAAAAGATTGCTAAACGTCTCAAACAGGCACCAGAATCCATTGCTGAACAGTTTGATGAAGCAACAATTTTATTTGCTGATATTGTCGGATTTACTCAATTATCTACTCTGGTTAAACCTTTAGAATTGGTAAGTTTTCTCAATCAAATCTTTTCCGCTTTTGATAAATTAGCGTTAGAATTAGGAGTCGAGAAAATCAAAACAGTAGGAGATGCTTATATGTTAGCGGGAGGACTCCCCGTTGTGCGAGAAGATCATGTGGAAGCGATCGCCGATGCTGCATTAGAAATGCTGGAAACAATTCAAGATTTTCACTTATCCTTGACAGAGTTTGAAGGAAAACACGATCGCCAATTTGAGATTCGCATCGGCATTCATCTGGGATCGGTGGTTGCTGGAGTTTTAGGAACGAGCAAATTTTCTTACGATCTTTGGGGCGATACTGTTAATGTAGCCTCTCGCATGGAGTCTACAGGAGAACCAGGTAAAATTCAAGTAACCGAAATCGTTTATGAAAAACTCAAAGATCGTTATCTGCTGGAAAAAAGAGGATTGGTCGAAATCAAAGGCAAGGGAGAAATGGTAACATACTGGTTATTAGGAAAAAATGTTACTCATAACCAATAATAAATTATGTTTCTCAGTATTGTTATTCCCACTTATAATCGCCAACAAATTTTGGAAAAGTGCTTAAAGGCATTAGAGTCTCAAAACTTGAGATTTAATAGTATAATTGAAGATTATGAAATTATAGTTGTTGATGATGGTTCAACGGATGGAACATTAGATTGGTTGCAAGGGAAAAAACTAGAATTTCCTCATGTTATAACTCGTTCCCAAAATCATCAGGGTCCCGCAGCAGCCCGTAATTTAGGAGTAGAAGTCTCTCGAGGTGATATCATTATTTTTATTGATAGCGATCTAGTAGTTACGGAAAAATTCTTACAATCCCATGCCGATCGCCTATTGCAAGGAGAAAAAGAATATAATAGCGATCGCATTTTTACCTATGGTTGGGTGATTAATACTTGCAATTTCACAAATCCGACTTCAGAACCCTATAAAATTACTGATTTTTCTGCGGCTTATTTTGCGACGGGAAATGTGGCGATCGCCAAAAAATGGCTGCTTGAAGCAGGTTTATTTGACACGCAATTTCAACTCTACGGCTGGGAAGATTTAGAATTAGGAGTGCGTTTGAAAAAATTAGGTTTAAAGTTGCTTAAATGTCCCGAAGCCGTCGGTTATCATTGGCATCCTGCTTTTAGTTTAAAACAAATTCCTAGCCTGATCGATCGAGAAATTCAACGGGGACGCATGGGAGTTTTATTCTATGAAAAACATCCCACCTGGGAAGTCCGAATGATGATCCAGATGACATGGATTCATCGAATTTTATGGGGAATTCTTTCTTTAGGAGGATTGCTAAATGAAAAAACATTAGCGCCCTTTTTACAATGGCTTATCGATCGCGGTAAGCCTCAATTGGCGTTAGAAGTTGCTCGAATTTTCCTCAACTGGTATAACGTAAAAGGAGTATATTCTGCTTATAATGAAAAGTAAATTTAAAGGTTTTATCGTTACACAATCTGAAGATAATCAATTTCTGGGTAACGTTGTCGAACAAGATTTCAGCACACTTCCCGAGGGCGATATTTTGATTCGAGTGCATTATTCTTCATTAAATTATAAAGATGCCCTTTCAGCCAGAGGAAACCGAGGAGTCACGCGCAAATTTCCTCATATTCCAGGGATTGATGCGGCTGGAATTGTGGTCAAAAGTAACAGCGATCGCATTCTTAAAGATATGCCTGTTTTGGTGACAGGATTTGATTTAGGGATGGATACTTGGGGAGGATTTTGCGAATATATTTGCATTCCCGTGGATTGGGTTATTCCGCTTCCTAATGGGTTAACCTTAAAAGAAGCAATGATTTTGGGTACGGCTGGATTTACCGCAGCACTTTCAGTTAATGCCCTACAAGCTAAAATTCCCCCAGAAGCGGGGGAAATTCTCGTCACGGGGGCTACAGGTGGAGTCGGGAGTTTAAGCATTGCTATACTCGCTAAATTGGGCTATTCTGTCGTTGCTGCGAGTGGGAAAGGCGATCGCCACAAGTTTTTAAAAACCTGCGGGGCAAATGCGATGATAGAGAGAAAAGAACTGGAAGATATCACAGATAAAGCCTTATTAAAAGCACGTTGGGCTGGTGCGATCGATACTGTCGGAGGTAATATTTTAGGCACGATCGCCAAATCCTTGCAATATGGAGGAATTGTCACCACTTGCGGTTTAGTCGCTGGCGATCGCATTACGACAACGATTTATCCTTTTATTTTACGGGGCGTAAGTTTAATTGGCATCGATTCAGTGCAATGTCCCCTATCTCTGCGTTTATTGATATGGGAAAAACTGGCTTCGGAATGGAAACCAGAAGGATTAGCAGAAATGGCTACGGCGATCGGGCTTTCTCAACTTCCCGAATATATTACCAAGATTCTGCAAGGACAAATAACCGGGCGAATTCTAGTCGATGTTGTAAATTTGCAACTTTGAGATGCACCCGTTTTCTTTACTTTTTCTTTGATTTTTTCAACCATCCAAATACATCTCCCACAGTTAATTTTAAATCCTGAATTAATTCTGGAACCGGTAAAATTTGCTCCTCTTCATCTAATAGTTGGGGTTGCTGTTGTGGAGGATAAATTAAAATGGAATGTGCAGAAGGATCGATTAACCATCCCATTTGACTGCCATAATTGAGAGCGTGTAAAATTTTTCCTGTAACTTTAGTTTGGCTTTGGTCTGGAGAAAGGACTTCTACGATCAAATCCGGTATATCATTAAAAATATTGGCAATCTCATCATTTTCATCGACCGGTATTTTATCCCAAGCAAAAACCGTTACATCTGGCACGATCGCACGTCCTCCAAAAACACATCGCAATTCAGGAAAGGCTTGAGCAATTTCTGATTCTTCTACGAATTGATTAATTGTTGTGACTAACTTCGCTTGAATTTTACTATGCTTTCCTTGAGGCATCGGTTTTTGCAAAATTTGACCATTAATATATTCACTGGCAGGTCGAGTTTCAGGAAGTTTGAGAAACTCCTCTATACTTATCTTTTTAATGAGTGTTTGTACCATCGCTATTCTCCAAATTTAGGGTGCATCTCAGTTAAAAAAACACAGCAAGTGGGCAAGATTACCCGCACGACAAACTCCCTAGAGTTCTAAAACTAAACATTAAATCGGAACAATAATACATCTCCTTCTTTAACAATATACTCTTTTCCTTCACTGCGAACCAATCCTTTTTCCTTAGCTGCATTCATCGAACCAAAAGTAACAAGATCGTGATAACTAACCGTTTCAGCCCGAATAAAACCCCGTTCAAAATCCGTGTGAATAACTCCGGCTGCTTGGGGTGCCGTCATGCCAGCAATAATCGTCCAAGCGCGAGTTTCTTGCTCTCCCGTCGTTAAATAAGTCCGCAATCCTAACAGATCGTAAGTGGCTTGAATTAAAGACTTTAAACCTCCTTCTTCAACTCCCAAAGCCTCCAAAAAATCCTTGCTTTCTTCTTCAGATAATTCAACTAATTCCGATTCAACTTGAGCCGAAACAACGACTACCTTAGCATTTTCTTTTGCCGCTACCTGCTCAACTTCTTTAACCCAATCGTTACCCGTAGCCAAGTCATCCTCAGAAACATTGGTGGCATAAATAATCGGTTTTAATGTTAATAAACCTAACTGTTTAATCAGTTCGCATTCCTCCTCAGTTAACCCGATTTGACGCGCCATTTTGCCAGCATCGAGGGCAGTTTGTAACTTTTCTAAAATCGTTAATTCTTCCTTCGCATCTTTATTCGTCTTTGCTTGTTTTCTCACGCGATCGATGCGTTTTTCAACTTGCGATAAATCTGATAATGCCAATTCTAAATCAATAGTTTCAATATCTCGCACCGGATCCACAGAACCCGCAATGTGAATAATATCTTCATTCTCAAAACAGCGTACCACATGAACGATCGCGTCAACTTCGCGAATATTGGCTAAAAATTGATTACCCAAACCTTCCCCTTTACTAGCCCCTTTCACCAACCCAGCAATATCGACAAATTCCATGCGAGTCGGTACAATTTGTTTCGACTTAGAAAGTTTTGCCAAAACCTTTAAACGCTCATCTGAAACCGCGACAACCCCTACATTAGGTTCAATGGTACAAAAGGGAAAATTTGCCGCATCTGCCTTAGCATTGGCAACGAGGGCATTAAATAGAGTTGATTTGCCTACATTGGGCAATCCGACAATTCCGGCTCTGAGCATGGGTGCGATCGCTAAAATAATATACCAATCTTCCATGATAACAGATTTCCCGCCAATGTCTTAATTCTGAGAGGTTTGCTCCATTAAACCCATCATTTAGACAATTCTTTCCCCCTCACCCCTAAAATGAAATAGATATCGAGGTAAACCCAAGGATCGACTGCCCTGTATGAAGTTACTTTGCCTGAGCAATGGTCATGGAGAAGATAGTATAGCCGTTCGCATTCTCGAAGAATTGCGAAAACTTCCCAATGCGCCAGAAATTGCCGCCCTTCCCCTCGTCGGCGAAGGATACGCTTATACAAAGGCAGATATCCCCATTATCGGACCGGTGAAAAAAATGCCTTCTGGGGGCTTTATCTACATGGATGGGCGACAGTTATGGAAAGACGTGCAAGGGGGCTTATTAGGGCTGACCTGCGCCCAATATCGTCTCGTGCGTCGCTGGCACAAGCGCGGCGGTTCCGTGTTAGCAGTAGGAGATATCGTCCCCTTACTTTTTGCTTGGTTGAGTGGGGCAAATTACGCTTTTGTTGGTACGGCGAAATCAGAATATTATTTGCGAGATGAGTCGGGTTGGTTGTCGCGATCGCACGGCTGGGAAAGTTGGTCGGGATCGGTGTATTTGCCCTGGGAAAGGTGGTTAATGGGGCGCGATCGCTGCAAAGCTATTTTTCCTCGCGATCGCCTCACCACCAGCGTTTTAAAGCAATTTTCTTTGCCTGCCTTCGCTTTGGGTAATCCCATGATGGACGGTATTTTACCCGATTCTCCCGCACCGATATTTTACGAAAAAGATGCGGAAGAACAGGAAAAGGCAAGACCGTTTAAAGTGTTATTATTGCCAGGCTCGAGAGCGCCGGAGGCCTATAATAATTGGGCATTAATTCTGCAAGCTGTTGCTAATATCCTACAAGAATTTCCCGGTCGTTCCTTGCTGTTTCTGGCCGCGATCGCCCCCTCTCTCGATCTGGATGAGTTTCAAAAGGGTTTGATGGGATGGGAGGAAGAAAATAGCCTGCCGGAAGATGCCCCCATTAACGATCTTTCTGCCCTGGTTTTCCGCCGCGATCGCGCCCAATTAGTATTGACCCAAAATGCTTATAATGCTTGTTTGTTAAGCGCAGATTTTGCGATCGCCATGGCAGGGACAGCAACAGAACAATTTGTTGGTTTAGGCAAACCCGTTATTACTTTCCCAGGAGAAGGTCCCCAATTTAACTACCAATTTGCCGAAGCGCAAACACGCTTGCTGGGAAATTCGGTTATCTTGGTCAAGAAACCCGAAGAAACAACCAAAACCATTCAAGGCGTTTTAGCCAAACCCGATCGCCTGCAATTGATTGCCCAAAATGGAGTTAAACGCATGGGAAAACCAGGTGCTGCTGCGAGAATTGCAAAATGTTTATTAGACAGGATGAATGATCGATGAGACTCCTCTCTTAATTCCCTATTCCCTATTCCCTCTTCCCTACTCCCTACTCCCTACTCCCTACTCACTAAAATTATGAAACTCAGCCTTTGTACAATCGTTAAAGACGAAGAAAAATCGCTACCACAATGCTTAGATAGCGTTAAAGGTGTCGTGGATGAAATTGTCATTCTCGATACGGGATCGAGCGATCGCACCCCGGAAATTGCCGCCGAATATGGTGCGAAAGTCCATTATTTTACCTGGAACAATGATTTTGCCGCAGCTAGGAATGAAGCACTAAAATATGTTGAGGGAGATTGGGTTTTAATTTTGGACGCAGACGAACGTTTAAATCCCGATATTGCACCACAACTGAAAATAGCAATGCTGGAAGAACGTGCTTTAGTCATTAATTTAATTCGCAAAGAAATCGGTGCAGCACAAAGTCCTTATTCTCTAACTTCTCGCCTCTTTCGCAGACATCCAAAAATTGAATTTTCCAGACCTTATCACGCCTTAATTGATGATAGTGTGGTGGAATTAGTTAAAAAAGAACCTCACTGGCAAATTGCAACAATTCCCAGTATTGCGGTTCTTCATTATGGCTACGATCCTCGCGAAATTGCCTCAAAAGAAAAAGGCGATCGGGCAAAAGTAGCGATGGCAAGCTATATCAAAGATCATCCCGATGATTCTTATGCTTGTAATAAATTAGGTGCGCTATATTTAGAGGAAAAAAGAATAGATGAAGGCATCGAATTATTAGAGCGTGGTTTAAAAGATATGAATGCAGGGGCGATGGTAATATACGAGTTGAATTATCACCTCGCTAATGCTTACAATCGCAAACAAGATGTGAATAAAGCAGTCATTCACTATCAAGCCGCTTTAGCACAAAATATTCTGCCTGCCTTAAAATTAGGCTCCTACAATAATCTTGGCACATTGTTATTTACGGCGGGAGAATATCAAATGGCAGAACGAGCTTTTGCTGCCAGTGTTGTTGCCGATCCCAGTTTTGCTTTTGGCTACTATAATCTAGGCATGACCTTAAAAGCACAAAATAACTTCGACATGGCAATTAAAGCCTATAATAAAGCCATTGAACTCAAACCCGACTACGCCCAAGCCTATCAAAATTTAGGCGTTGCCTGGTTTAAATGCGGCAAAGTCGATTTAGGATTGCAAAATATGGGCAAAGCGATCGCGCTATTAGAAATGCAGAATCTTCTCGAAGCACAACGCTTGCGTCAGGAATTAAAAGAGATGGGTTTTGAAGTCCCAAAAGTTAAACTCGAGTCAGTAACAGGAAAAAGATAAATGATAAATAATGAATGATAAAAATATCGCCAATAACCAACCCAAACTAGCTAACAAAAACAAAAAAAATATGTCTGATAATCCTCTTTTAATTGGCAAAGAACTTCCTCCTTTTGATATAATTAAACCCCAGCACATTATTCCTGCAATTAAACAACTATTAGAAGACTTAAAAACCGAACAAACAAGATTAGAATCTTCTGTAACCCCGACATGGGAAGGCTTAGTTGAACCTCTGACAGAAATTGAAGAACGATTAACATGGACCTGGGGTGTTATTGGGCATTTAATGGGAGTGAAAAATAACTCTGAATTGCGATCTGCCTACGAAACCGTACAGCCAGAACTGATTAAATTTAGCAATCAAATCAATCAAAGCAAAACTATCTACAAAGCCTTTAAAGGGATCCAAGAAAGTGAAGGTTTTAATGACCTCGAACCCGCCCAAAAACGGATTGTAAACGCAGCGATCCGCGATGCAGAACTTTCTGGGGTTGCCCTAGAAGGAGAACAACAAGAACGCTTTAATACTATTGAACTCGAATTGGCAGAATTGTCCACTAAATTTTCTAATAATCTTCTTGATGCAACCAAGGCCTTTAAATTAAAATTAACGAGTCAAAACGAAGTAGAAGGTTTGCCTGAAAGTTGTTTAGCTTTAGCTGCACAAATTGCCCGAGAGGAAGGAGAAAAAAAAGCAACTCCTCAAGATGGTCCTTGGGTTGTTACATTGGATAGCCCTTCCTTTTTTCCTTTCCTAAAATACTCGAAACGTCGGGACTTGCGGAAAAAACTTTACCGGGCAAGAATTACCCGCGCTTCTGGTGGAAAATGGGACAATAATCCTATTATCGATCGCCTTCTCGCTTTGCGAAAAGAACAAGCAAAAATTTTAGGATTTTCCAGTTATGCCGAAGTAAGTTTAGCCAAAAAAATGGCTCCTAATGTTATAGCCGTGGAAAAGTTACTCGAAGAACTGCGATCGCCAGCTTATGAAGCCTCGCAAAAAGAGTTAGCACAGTTAAAAGAATTTGCTAAACTCGACGATTTAAAACCCTGGGATCTCCCTTTTTGGTCGGAACGACAAAGAGAGGAAAAATTTGCTCTCAATGCAGAAGAATTGCGCCCTTATTTTCCGCTTCCCCAGGTTTTAGATGGATTATTCGGACTCATTCAACGTCTTTTTGGTGTTACTATTTCTCGTGCTAACGGTCAAACTCCTGTTTGGCACGAAGATGTTGGCTATTTTCAAGTTAAAGATGAAACGGGAGAGGCGATCGCTTACTTCTTCCTCGATCC